>JAEYRQ010000397.1 GCA_023435545.1 Pseudomonadota bacterium
CAGACGGTCCTTGGCGGAAGGCGGCTGCACCGAGGCGACGTCGGGGAGCGGAACCTCGCGGACGACGTCAAGACCCCGCTCCTCGGGCAGCTCGTCACCAGCGTCTGACGGATCGCGCCCGAACAGCGTCTCCGCCCCGAAATAGCCGATCGGAATCGGCAGGGCCGTTATGAAATCTTGCGGATAGAGATCGTCGAGCTGCCCCTGCGGCGTATAGGGGTTGATGAGGACGTTCGCGAACGGCGTAGCGGTATAGCCGACGTATTGGGCGCGGGGCAGTTCCCCTAGGATTGCGCGGACCAAGGCGTTGATCGCGCTGGGATCGAACTGGGAACCGCTGGCGTTCACGCTGGCCTGATCACATTCGTCGTCGATGATTAGGACCGGCATCCGGTGCCGGAGACGCTCTGGGGTCTTCTGCAGTGCCTCGAGCAGGTGGGTAAGGGGCGTGACGTTCTTCTTGACGATCGCGACCTGCGCCAGGTCCATGGCAGAGAACCAACCGTTCGGCAGTTCGCGGAAGTCCCCGTCGTCCTGGTGGGAAGTGTGAAGGTGCCAAGCATCTGGATTGCGGTTCCGGAGGTCCGCCTCGAACCGGCCCTGCGTCTGGCGACGTAGCGAGTTTGTCAGCCCAGCGAGGATGATCACGAAGCGGTAGCCGGCGTCCACGGCCTTGGCAATGACGGCCAACATGTTGGCAGTCTTGCCGCTCTGCACATAACCCACCACCAGGCCACGTCCGGAGAAGGTCACCTGACCGGGATCCTCGATGAGCCTCACGACTTCCGTCGACGTGGCATCGATCATTGCGACAGTGTCCGTGGACCACCGCCGGCGCTCCAGAAGATGGGCCTGCAGGCTGGGCCAATGGATATTCGACGCATTCGGTCCGCGATACCAGTCGGGCCGTCTCGGCTTGCGAAGCGAATGTGGTTGAAGGAACTCGATCGGCGCCTCGATGGACCGTCGGATTTCCTCGATGGCTGTCTGCCAGTGGACGGTCTGCTGCGCGTCCAGGGGAAGGCCGAGCATGGCCTCAAAGGCTTGACGGGCCTCTCTAGCCGCAGCCTCAAGCTCGTGGCCGTTCGCCTGTTCCTTGCGGATCTGGCGCATCCACATTTGGACCTGTGGCCCGAGGCCTGTCGCAACGCCCGTGTCTGTCAATCGTTCGGCCCCCGCCTGTGGAACGCCGCGCGGCTGCACGGGACTCCTGTTTCCCATTGCCATCCACCATCGGCGAACGGCGGCGTCAATCACTCAGGATCGACCCGAGGCGGAGGCCTGCAACGGGCGCCCGCCCACCGAGCCCGCGTCAGGATCGTCCAAAGCGGCCTCCTCGCCGGCCAAGAGATGGTACAGTGCCTGCGCGATCTGGCGCGCGAGGAAGGGTGGGACCGCATTGCCGACCTGGACGTACTGGGCGGTGCGGTTCCCCAGGAAGATGTAGTCGTCCGGGAAGGTCTGGAGGCGGGCCGCCTCGCGCACCGTAAGGGCCCTGCACTGGAGCGGATCGGGATGGATGAAGTAGTGCCCATCCTTCGAGATGTGGCTCGTCACGGTCGTTGAGGGTCGGCTGTCCAACTGCACACGGAACCGGTCGGCGAAGTTGCCCGAGCCCCAGTTCCTGTGATCGGGCGCCAAGGCCTCTGGGTACATCTCGGCTTTCGGCGACCACCCATGGAACCGGCCGAAGAGGGCGGTGAAGAAGTAGCGCCCCAGATCGCTAGGCATGTGTGAGCGGGTCTCATGGTTGGCAATGCGACCGCGGGCTGACCCACCCAGCCAAGCGTCTAAGGCCTCCGGCGGCGCGTCGGTCCTGGTGACGGCGGCGACACCCGTGCGGGAAAGCACAGGACAGCGCATCCAGAAGACGTCTCGCAGCCGCTTTGCCTCGGGTTCTAGCGCCTTCACCTCAGTGATCGCCGAGGTGGAGATCGCGGCGATCACTGCATCCATCTGATCGATCATCGTCTCTCGCCACGCGGCGAAGCTATCGTCTGACGCAAGGCCGCTCCGCAAGGGAGGAAGCCCGGCGAGCGCCTGTGCGACAGTCACCGGCGCCTCGCGACGCTCCGGAAGGAGGATCGAACGCCGATTGAGCCCGCCGACATGATCAGCGCGGATGCCGACGATGAACATTCGGTGCCGGGCCTGAGGAACGCCATGCCTCTCGGCGCGCACGAGGAACTCCTCGCCCACACCCCTTTGCCTTTCGGAAGTCGTGGGCGAGGTCAGGGCGATCAGACGGTAGCTGTCCTCGTCGCCGCCGGCCGACCTCAGATCGGCAAGCACGAGGTCAAGGATGCGGACACCATCCACCTTCGACGACAGCAGCCCCTTCACGTTCTCCATGACGAAGGCGATGGGCCTGACCGCCTTCAGGATGCTGATGTATTCCCGGTAGAGGAAGTGCCGATGGTCCGCGCTCGCCTTGTAGCCGGGCATTCCTTGGTTCTTGACGCGACCTGCCAGCGAATAGGCCTGGCAGGGTGGTCCGCCGACCACAATCGTATCCTGCTTGGACAGCTCCGCGAGCAGGGGCTTCAGCGTCTCCGTCGCGGTCTCCGTTCCCAGTTCAAGGCGAAGAACATGATCGGTCGCCGCCCTCCATTCCTCTGGAAAACGCTTCGACCAGTCGGGCATGGCCGCCGTGCCGTCCAGGGCGTCGAGGTAAGCCTGCGGGACCGCTTTGCCAAACTGACGGATGAAGGAGCGGAGCTGTAGGGTGGCGTGCGCCGTCGCTTCCTTCTCGACGGACAGTGCGATCTCGAACGGCCACTGATCGCCCACCTGGACGCTCGCGAAGCCTTCGGCGAGGCCACCGGGACCCGCGAAGAGATCGATGACCTTGAAAGCCTTTCTCATGCGCGCGAGAGTCTAGCGGGCGATTGTCGCCGCTGCCAGAGGGTGCGGGTGGTGTGCTAGGGATTGGCCGATGGATATTGTCGACGCTCCCACCCGCTCCCGAATGATGTCCGCCATCCGCGGGCGCAATACCGGGCCGGAGCGGACGCTCCGCTCGGCGCTTCACGGCCTCGGCCTGCGGTTCAGGCTTCACCCAGCAGGTCTTTCCGGACGGCCCGATATTGTCCTGCCGCGCTATCGGGTGGCCGTGTTCGTACACGGGTGCTTCTGGCATCGCCACGCTGGCTGCTGTTACGCGACGACCCCCAGCACCCGGCCCGACTTTTGGGGTGCCAAGTTCGCGGCCAACGTCGCACGCGATCGCCGGAACCAGGAAGCGCTTCTTGATGGACGCTGGAGGGTGGCTGTCGTCTGGGAATGCGCGCTGCGGAAGGCGAACGCTGACGGCACGGCGCGCCTTCTGGCGGAGTGGATCCGGTCGCGAGAGGAGCGCCGGCTGGAGATCTGACCTTCGCAAGTAGACCCGGTCATACCAGCCCAACAGGCGCGAGTAGAGAACGGTCAGCGACCGAACTAAGGTCAGAGGTCAACCGCTTCACCGCAGTCGCGGTTTTCCCTGCCTATTCCTTGGGCGCGACGAGGGTGAACAACGGCCGCGGAGCGACTTCGGCGATAGCCGCCGCCACGGCGGAGAGATTGATCAGCCCTACCGCCTCAAGGGACTCATCAGCGGCATCTTCGCTAAGGGCGCGCAGCAGACGACATTCGCCGTCTTCGATGAAGGCGTGCCGGTACACTTGGCTCATGTCCTTCAGATCGGCGAGCATCAGGAGGTAAGCGTGGTCGCCCGCCTTCTCGAGCGAGGCGATGTAGGCGTCAGCCACCTCAGGCGTCCCCTCGACGGCCAGGGTGCGATGTCGGTGATCGGCCACAGCGAAGAACACCACCCCAGGCGCCGCCTCCACGGCAGCACGCTTCGCATCGGGGAGGGACACCCCCAGGCTCCTGAGCCGCATCATCAGCCGCATCTCGGCAAGCTCCCGGGGAGTGAAACTGGCCCGTCCCCCCTCGCGCGCTCGCAGCAGGCCCTGGCTGCGCCAGTCCCGCTGCAGGTGCAACGGCGTGCCGGTGATGGCGGCGGCCTCTGAGGGCGTGAACTGCCCTTCCCGATAGCGCAGCGAGATCTGGGCGCTTGACATCCTGACTATTCCGTGTGATGGCGACAGATACCGTGTCGACGACACGGTTATAGGCAGATAGATACGTTTATGCGCCGCGCCGGTGCGCCGCGCAAGGGCAATGAAAGGAGGACCTAGATGATCTCCGAGATCGACGTCAGCGGCCATGACATGGCTGAGACCCTGCAGAAGGATCGTCGCCGGCGCGCAGAGGCCGCGCTTGTTAAAGGGCTGGGCGAGCTGGACGCCATGCTCCTGCCCTTCACCCTCGCCGTCGCTCGGCTTTCGGCGCGCAGTCAGCTGCGGGAGTCCTGCCAGTGAGCAGGGTCGCCATCCACTTGGCAGACCCCGCGCCTGTCGACCGTGATCTGATCCGCTCGCTGTTCCGTGACCTCGTCCGCGACGGGTCGCGTATCGTCAACATGACCCACAGCGCTGACGGCGACCCGCGAGGCCTGAGCGTCGCCCTGAAGGGCCTGGGCGGTCACTATGAAAAACTGCTGCTGGTCACCGACGAGCGGACCTACTTGATGGCCGCGCAAGGCGGCCGCCGCGACCTGACGCCCGGCGATGCCGGAGACGTGCATTGATGCGCGCCATGCCGCCGCCCGGCAGCCGGGTCGCCTTCTACAGCCGCTTCTCCACGGACCGTCAGAAGCAGACATCCATCGAGGGGCAGGAGCGCCTCTGCGCGGCCTACGCCGCTGACAAGCGGTGGATCGAGACCCAGCGCTACAGTGACTCCGAGCGGTCCGGCACCACGACCATGGGGCGCGCGGGCCTCTTCGAGATGCTGGCTGCGGCCGAACGTGCCGAGTTCGACGTCCTCCTCGTCGAGGACATCGACCGGACAAGCCGCGACGCGGCAGACATGCACCAGATCGCCAAGGAACTGCGGGAGCTGGATATCGTCCTGTGCACGGTCGCCGGCGGCGTCGTCACCAACATCGAACTGGCCTTCAAGGCCGTCCAGAACGAGGAGTTCATCGCCCAGAACGTCCTCAAGTCCAAACGCGGCCAAGAACTGGCTGTCAGCCAGGGCCGCATGTCGGGCTCGGTGCCGTACGGATACCGGAAGGTCACGAAAATGGATTCCCGCGGGGAACCGATCAACGGCCTGCGGGAGATCCACCCGGAGCGGGCCGCCGTCGTCAGGCGCATTCACGAGGATTTCGACGCCGGCCGCACGACCTTCGAGATCTGCGCCGCGCTCAATGCTGAGGGTGTTCCCGGACCCCGGGGGAAGGACTGGCGGCCCGGCGCCCTTCTCGGCAACAGGCACGCGGGCACCGGCATCCTGCGCAACCCCATCTACATCGGCGAGTACCAGTTCAGAAAGACCAGCCGCCGCCGCCGCAAGGGGCGCGTCAAGATGCGCTTCACCGCCCAGTCGGAGCGCATGATCACCCAGCAGCCGGAGCTGGCGATTGTGGATCGCGCCCTTTGGGATCGCAATCAGACGCGCCTGGTCGAGAACTTCGATCGACCCTTTCACGCCAAACGCAAGGTGGAGTTCGTCTTCACGGGCAAGGTTCACTGCGGGGTATGCAAATCCACCTGCATCGTCAGCGACGGGAAGTACGTCTGCACGGGTCGTCAGCAGAAGGGCATCTGCTCGAACTCCCGGCGCGTTCCGCGTGAGGCGGTGGAGACCTCAATTTTCAATCGCATCAAGGTCCACGTTCTCAACGCCGCCGTGATGGGCCCCGCCCTCTCCGCCTTCCGCGAAGAGGTCGAACGGGCGAGAGCCGATCACGAGGCGCGGACTGAAAGCCAGGGGACGAAGCTTAAGGAAATCGGGCAACGCATCACCAACCTCATGGTCCAGCTCGGCCGGGCGGGCGAAAGCTCCTTCGCCAGCCAGATGCTTCTAGACGAGCTGGAGCGGTTGGGCGCCGAGAAGCGCCGGCTGGAACAGCAGGCGCGCCAGGTCCCTCCCCCTCCGGCCACAGGCGGCGACGTGAAGTCAATCCTGGAGTCCATTTCCCGCACGCTGAACGACCTCCACCACGCCCTGCAGGCCGATGATGCCGAGGCGTCTCGCGCAAAGGAGCTGCTGAGAGGCTTGGTCACCAAGGTCGTGCTGACGCCCACGCCCGGGTCTGTCACGGACGGGCGCGGCGCGGGCGACATGACCGTCACGGTGGAGGGGCCGATCGCCCGTCTGATCGATCTGGCGGATCTCAGCACCGATCGCGTTACGAAGAATGGACACCGGCCGATGTTCATTCTTGATAACGCGACTTCCGCTTGGCGCTTCTCCTACGTTCTGGAGTGGCGCGATCCCCGTCTGGCGACGGTCCGGGCCGACCTGCCGACCCTCGCCCGTCTCCTCGACGAAGCCGATGTCCCGGTATCGATGGCGAAGATGGCGGAGGCTCTCGCCCAAGCCGGACCGACCGAGGGGCCGGACAAGGATCGCACCGCCGAGCAGCGCGCCCGTAACGCCGTGGCCTACCTGCAGACTGAAGGCTTCACGCGCTGCGTGAACATGCGCGGACCGGCCACGGGCTATGTCTGGAACGACCGCGGCATCAGCGATGCCGACTGGAAGGCGCGGATCGCCGAGCCGCCGATGACCCAGACCATCCCGGTGATGCGGCTCAGCGCACCCGAGGCCGTGGCGGTGGTAGTCGGTCCCTCGCAATCGTCGCACGGCGGCGTGGCCGATCAGGGCGCATGAGGCACAGCATTTGGAGCACCCCATGACCAGCGAAGACCATGAGCCTTGCACCCCCGATCAGCGGCAGCGCGCGCTCGACGTCCTCTCCTTTCCCTGCCCTCCAGGCGTCAACCCCGACACGCCCCTGCGCCTGTCGAAGGCCGTGGCGATCGCCTTCCCTGACGGATCGCTGAAGCCCAGCACCCTGATGACCGAGCACCAGCGCGGGAACCTCGAACTGGAGAAGATCGGGGGTCGCTGGTTCGTCACCCTCCGCGCCATCAACGAAATGAGGAAGAAGTGCCGCGTCGTCGTGAACCGCCCCGGCTTTGGCTCCGAGAACGAGCAGGTCGTCCGCCCGTATACGTCGTCCTTGACGGAGGCCGAGAGGTCGGCACGGGCTGCGGCATTGATCGCCGCCGAGAGGCTGAAGAAGCGCTCGCGCGCTACCTAGCGGCCAAGCACGAGCCGGCCTTCGGCGACGGCGATCCGCGTCGTATCCTGGTCGCGGACTGCGTCATCTACTACCTGGACAGCCTGGACGAGGACCACAGCGGGCCCGAGGCCACCCATGTCCCCTGGTTGATCGAGCACTTCGGCGGCATGACGTGCAGCCAAGTGAACATCGACACCTGCAAGGCCTACGTGGCCGCTCGCACCACCGGCGCGATCGGGCACAAGTCGGTCAAGCAGGCGACGGCAAAGCGCGAACTGGAGACGCTGTCGGCCGCGTTGAACCGGGCGTGGAAGGCGGGCAAGCTGGATCGCCCCATCGCCGTCTGGAAGCCGGGCACGGACGAACAGGAGGCGCGGTGGCTGACCCGTGACGAGGCCGCGCGCCTGCTCCGGGGCACGCTGGGCTTCACGCCGAAGGGCTTCGACGCTGACGGGCGGGTGACCGGCTACCTTCGGGTGGTCAGGCCCAACTACCATGTCGCCCGGTTCATCCTGATCGCCCTCTACACCGCCACCCGCCACGCGGCGGTGCTGGGACTGCGGTGGGAGCGGAACGCGCACTCCGGGTCGATCGATCTGAAGGAGAACCGCATCCACCGCCGGGGCACCGAAGAGCGCGAGACCCGCAAACGGCGCCGCCCCTGCCCGATCCCCGACCGCCTGCTGCCGCATCTCCGGCGCTGGCGGCGGCTCACGGTCAGCGGCCCGGCCGAATACGCGGGCGAGATCATCCAGCGGCAGAAGACCGGATTTGAAGCTGCACGGCGGCTGGCGATGCTGGGCGACGACGTGACGCCGCACACCCTCAAGCACACCTGCATCACCTGGATGCTCCAGGCCGGCGTGCCGACGTGGGAGGTCGCCGGCTTCACCTCGACGAGCGAGAACCTGATCCGCCGCCGCTACGGCCACCACTGCCC
>JAEYRQ010000003.1 GCA_023435545.1 Pseudomonadota bacterium
TGAGCACGATCTCCGGGTCCCAATCGTCGATCGCTTCATGCGCGGCGAGCGCGGCCTGGACCGCCGGCTTCGGCGCGCGGGCGACAAGCTTCCAGCTCACGATCCGGCGGCTTCCTCGGCGAGCCGCGCGTCGAGCCGCGCACGGATGCTCTGCGCATAGGTTTCGCAACGCGGTTCGGCAGAGAGGGAGCCGGCGAGGAGACGCTTGCGCATGTCGCTCGCCGAAGGATGCGGCGTGAGGAGAATCCCGCAATCGAGGCTCGCCAGCGAGACCAGCCCTTGTCGGAAGTCGGCGACATAACCGGGATGGTCGCTGAAGCGATATTCGTCGCTGCTGATCGGCGAGAGGCTATCGGCATAGACGAGGGTTTCGCAGCGGCTGCCCTCGCAGCTTTGCCACTGCCAGCTCAGCGCGCCGGGGGTGTGGCCGGGGGTGGCGACAGGCACAAGCGTGAGGTCGCCGAGGCGCACCGGTTCTCCCGGCACGACCTCGCCGTCGCCCCTCGCAGCAGGGAAGGGATCGTGCATTCCGTGCTGCGGATCCTCGGCAGACTCGCGGCCGCTGGCGAGCACGGGCGCCGCCGCGGCCGATGCGAGCAGCCGCGCGCCTGTTCGCCGCTGCAATTCGGCGAGGCCGCCGACGTGGTCGAAGTGCTCGTGGCTGTGGAGCAGGAGCTTGACGTCGGCGAGGCTGAACCCGAGCGCTTCGATGTTGGCGGCGATCGGCGCTGCGCCCGCTGCGGTACCGCCGTCGATCAGCACGTGTCCATCCTCCCCGGTGATCAGCAGGGCGGTGATGCCGCAAGTTCCGACGTACCAGGTGTTGCCGTGAACCTTGAAGGGCGGGCCGGGCTTGTCCCAGTCGTCCCATTCGGCGCAGGCCTGCGTCCATTCGTTCTCTCCCGCATCTTGCGCGTGCGCGAGTGGAGGCTCGGGAGTGCACGCGGCGAGGAGGAGCGCTCCCAAGGCGGTGAGATCTCTAGCGGACATAACTGGCCCCATTGGCGTCGATCACGGTGCCCGTCATGCTCGGCGGAGCGTCCAGCATGCAGAATTCGGCGATGGCGGCGATTTCTTCGGGCGTGGCCACGCGTCCGAGGGGGATGTCGGCAAGCAGGGCCGGGCCGCCGCGCGTCGCCAGGTAATCGCCCGCCATCGCGGTGTCGGTGAAGCCTGGCGCAATGGCAAAGCTGAGGATGCCGTGGCTCGCGTAGGCGCGGGCGATGGTCTTGTGGAGGCCGAGCATGCCGGCCTTCGAGGCGGCGTAATGCCAGTGCTCGGGGGAATCGCCGCGGTGACCGGCGCGGCTGGCGACATGGACCAGGCGTCCGCCCCGGCCCGTTTCGAGCCAGTGGCGCACGGCAAAGCGGGAAAGCTGCGCTGCCGCGGTCAGGTTGATGCGCAGGGTGTCTTCCCACACGTCGAGCCAGGCAATGTCCGAGAGATCGAGCGGATTGGCGGCGAACAGCCCGGCATTGTTGACCAGCCCGTCGATGCGGCCTTCCGCTCTCTCGAGCGCTTCTTCCCAGAGCATCTGGGGCGCCGTGGGCTGCGCGAAGTCGGCCGGAACCGTGTCGCTGTCGGTCGCCCGCGTCGCGTGGCCTATCACGTGGACGCCGCGGGCCCGCAGGGCCTCGGCGATCGCAAGCCCTATCCCGCGGCTCGAACCGGTGACGAGAATGGTCGGCATCCCGCCTGTCCTAGACCGGGGCTTTGGCGCGTCAACACGCGAGTCCGCGGCATGTCTCTCATCCTCGCCGAACGGATCGCTCATGCCGGTGGCCCGAGCGCGCGCTTGCCTCGCGCGGCGCATTCGCTAAGGGGAGGCTCACTCTCACAGCCGGGACAACGCCATGGCCACACGCCCGCTTTCGCCGCACTTGTCGATCTGGAAATGGGGTCCGGCCATGCTGGTCTCGATCCTTCATCGCATTTCCGGAGACGGGCTGACGCTGGTCGGCCTGCCGGTGCTGCTGTGGTGGCTCGGCGCCTTGGCGAGCGGACCGGAGGCCTATGAATTCTTCACCTTCGTGGCGACCTCGATCCCCGGGTATATCGTCCTCGTCGGGCTGAGCTGGGCTTTCTTCAACCATCTCGCGTCGGGCATCCGCCACTTCGTGCTCGATGCGGGCGCGGGCTACGAAGTCGAGGCCAACAAGCGCTGGGCGGTCGTGACGACCGTGAGCGGAATCGTGATGACCGCGGCTTTCTGGGCCGCGCTCCTGCTGCTGTAACCGGGGACGAAATGACCAAGAGCACTGAAATCGGCCGGGTCCGCGGGCTGGGCTCTGCGCACCACGGCGGCAGCCACTGGCTGGTGATGCTGGCGACCTCTGCCGGAAGCCTCGTCACCTGCGCTTACCTCGTCTTCTCCTTCCTGCTGCTCGATGACCTGTCCTACGCCACCGTGACCGGCTGGCTCGCGGGGCTGGGGCCGTCGTTCGCGCTGACTCTCCTCATCGTCGCCGTGTTCTGGCACGCGCGGCTCGGAATGCAGGTGCTGATCGACGACTACGTGCACCATGGCGGCCGGCGCTTCGCCGCCCATCTCATTCTCGACCTGGCAACATTTGCCGGTGCGGCGTTCGGGCTGCTGTGCCTGATCCGTATCGGTCTCGGCGGAGCAGCGTCGTGAGCGACAACCAGTCCCCCCTGACGCCGCCAACCACTCCGCGAGGCGCGGCGCCCTCGTACAAGATCGTCGACCATACTTACGACGTCGTGGTGGTCGGAGCGGGCGGCTCCGGCCTGCGCGCGACGATGGGACGCGCGGAAAGCGGGCTCAAGACCGCCTGCATCACCAAGGTATTTCCGACCCGCAGCCACACCGTGGCGGCGCAAGGCGGCATTGCCGCCAGCCTCGGCAACAACTCGCCCGACCACTGGACCTGGCACATGTACGACACCGTCAAGGGGTCGGACTGGCTCGGCGACCAGGACGCGATCGAATACATGGTGCGCGAGGCGCCGCATGCGGTCTACGAGCTCGAGCACGCGGGCGTCCCGTTCAGCCGCAATGCCGACGGCACGATCTACCAGCGGCCGTTCGGCGGGCACATGCAGAACATGGGCGAAGGCCCGCCGGTGCAGCGCACCGCCGCGGCGGCCGACCGCACCGGTCACGCGATGCTCCATGCGCTCTACCAGCAGAGCCTGAAGTACGACGCGGACTTCTTCATCGAGTACTTCGCAATCGACCTGATCATGAAGGACGGCAAGTGCGTCGGCGTGATCGCGCTGTCGCTCGACGACGGCTCGATCCATCGCTTCCG
>JAEYRQ010000036.1 GCA_023435545.1 Pseudomonadota bacterium
CCGGCGACGAAGGCGATGCCGACCAGCGCCAGGATGAAGGCCCCGTGGAAGACCCTGTCCATCCAGGAGTGATCGTTCTCGGTGTTGCCGCTTTCGGGGCGAGGGCCGCCCTCACCGGGGCTCCTCACGTGAGCTTCGCCCGGGGTTTCACGCGCCATAGGATTTCCTCTTCGAGACCCCCTGAGGGCAATACAACCAAATCAATCCGGTCCAAAAAACGGCGACATATGAACCATTTGAAGGCCCGTCCGGATGTGAGGCGGCTGCCCGCGATGAGCGAACGCGTCACGGCGGAACCGGTTCCCTGCGGTTGATCCTGGCGACGGCGGCGCCGATACTGCGCCGGCCCGCCCGCGCCCTACCGGCAGGGCGCGGATCACCGCAAGGCCGAGGGAGACCCCATGAAGCTGATCCTGCTCACCGGCGCTGCCGGAGGCGCGGCGCAGATGATCCGGCCGCTCTTGCGCGAGACCTACCGGCTGCGACTGTCCGACCGCGCGCCCGTCCCCGACCGTCATCCGGACGAGGAGGACGTGCCCGCCGACCTCACCGATCCCGCGGCCGTCGCCCGGGCGGTCAAGGGCGTCGAGGGCATCGTGCACTTCGGCGGGTTCTCGGTCGAAGGGCCATGGGAGGCGATCCTGCCGGCCAATATCGAGGGCACCTACAACCTCTACGAGGCGGCACGGCAGGCGGGCGTTCGACGCATCGTGTTCGCGTCCTCCAACCACGCGATCGGGTTCTACCGGCGTGACCAGATGATCGGAGACAACGTCACGCCGCTCCCCGATTCGCGCTATGGCGTCAGCAAGGTGTTCGGCGAGGCGCTGGGCAACCTCTACGGCCACAAGTACGGAATGGAAATCCTGTCGATCCGGATCGGCAACGTGCTGGACCGGCCGATCGACGCCCGGCGCCTCGCGATCTGGATCAGCCCGCGCGACCTCGTGCAGCTGATCGGGCTCGGGCTGGAACGCCCCGGGATCAGGCACGAGATCGTCTACGGCGTCTCGGACAATACGCGGTCCTGGTGGGACAATTCCAACGCCCTCCGGCTCGGATACCGGCCCCAGGACAACTCGGAGAGCTATGCCGAGGAGGTCCTGGCCGCGGATTCCGGGCCGACCGGCGACGACGTGATCGACCTGCACCAGGGCGGGCCGTTCTGCCGTCTGGAATCGGGCAGCGGCGCGGGTGACCCGCCGCCGTGAGCGCGTTGCGTCTCAGCCGCCGCCGAACAGGCGGTTGAAGAAGCCGCCCCTGCCGAACAGTCCGTTGCCGCGGGTCTGCTGCTGGACCGGAGCGCTCGGATCGACGCCGTGCGAGGCGGTCTGGGCCGGCTGGCCCTGCATCCAGGGCAGCGGCTGGCCGTCGGCCACCATCGGCCCGGACGGCATCGGGTGATACTCGCCCGGCAAGTCGGCCATGGCCAGCCCGTCGTGGGCAACGGCCATGAAGTCCGCCCAGACGGTGGCCGGCAGGCCGCCGCCGGTCACCTTCTTGGTCGGGGTGCCGTCGTCGTTGCCGAGCCAGACGCCGGCGACCATGTAGGCGGTGTAGCCGATGAACCAGGCGTTGCGATACTCCTGGCTGGTGCCGGTCTTGCCCGCCGCCGGCCAGTTGTCGAAGCCCGCCCGCCGGCCGGTGCCGCTCGCCACCGTCTGCTTCATCATGTGGTTCATCGCGCCGACCGTCTCCAGCGAGACGACGCGGCCGGGCCCGTCACCCCGCCGTTCGTAGAGCACCTGACCGTCGGTGGTGCGGATGCGGCGGATCACATAGGGGACGACGCCGTAGCCGCCGCTGGCGAAGGGGACATAGGCGCCGACCAGTTCGAGCGGCGTCACCTCGGCGGTGCCGAGCGCGATCGACAGGTTCTTCCCGATCGGCGAGCCAATGCCCATCCGGTGCGCGGCGGCGATCACCCGTTCCGGGCCGACCTCGGCGGTGAGCCTCACCGCGACGGTGTTGATCGAATCCTTCAGGCCGTCGGTGAGCGTCACCGGGCCCTTGAACTTGCCGGTGTAGTTGCCCGGCGACCACGAACCGAACGAGATCGGCGCATCGTTGCGGATCGTGTCGGGCGTCAGCCCCGCCTCGATCGCGGCAAGATAGACGAACGTTTTGAACGAGGAGCCCGGCTGGCGCTTGGCCTTGATGGCGCGGTTGAACTGACTCCTGGTGTAGTCGCGGCCGCCGACCAGCGCGCGCACGGCGCCGCTCGTGTCCATCGCCACCACCGCGCCTTCCGAGACGCCCTTCTCCTTGCCCTCGGCATCGATGACGCGCACCAATGCGGCCTCGGCGGCGTTCTGCAGCAGCGTGTCGATGGTGGTATCGACGACGACGTCCTCGCGCACATCGCCGATGAAGGACGGCACCAGCTCGTAGACCCAGTCGGCCACATAGCCGGCGGCCTCGCCGGGGGTGCGCTCGCGCACGGTGGCCGGGCTGATGAGGGCGAGCTTGGTCTCCTCCTCGGTGATGAAGCCGGCATCCATCATCGCCGAAAGAACGGTCTGCGCCCGCTCCTCGGCAAGCTGCGGATTGGCGGTCGGGGCGAAGCGGGAGGGTGCCTTCAGGAGGCCGGCGATGGTCGCCGCCTCGGCCAGCGTCACGTCGCGCGCCGACTTGCCGTAATAGGTCCGCGCCGCCGCCTCGACGCCGGTGGCACCGCCGCCGAGATAGGCGCGGTTGAGATACATCTCCAGGATCTCGTCCTTGGAGAACTTGTGCTCGAGCCACACGGCGAGCAGCGCCTCATGCACCTTGCGGGTCAGGGTGCGATCAGGCTCGAGGAACAGGTTCTTGGCGAGCTGCTGGGTCAGCGTCGAGCCGCCCTGGACGACGGTGCCGGCGGTGAAGTTGACGAAGGCAGCGCGCACGAGGCCGATCGGATCGATGCCGAAATGCGAATAGAATCGCCGGTCCTCGATCGCCATCACCGCCTGCGGCAGGTACGGCGGCAGTTCGAACAGGCGCACCTCCTCGCCGCGCGTCTCGCCGCGGTTGCCGAGCACGGTGCCGTCGGCGGCGACCACCATGACGTTGGCCGGTCGCTTGGGCACCGCCAGCTCTTCCGGCGGGGGCAGGGTGAGGGCGAAGTAGCCGATGACGCCCATCGCGCCGATGACGCCCCACAGACCCAGCAGGAATACGC
>JAEYRQ010000043.1 GCA_023435545.1 Pseudomonadota bacterium
CCAGCGAAAGCCCCATCTGCCGACGCGTCGCGCCTAACAGCGGCTTGCCGCCACCGGCGACGACCGGATGGACGATCAGCCTGATCTCGTCGACGAGCCCGGCATCGAGGCAACTCGCCACCGTCCGCGCGCCGCCGACCAGGTAGATGTCCTTGCCCGGCTGGTGCTTCAGGTCGGCGATCGCGTCGAGCCCGCCGACGAAGCTCGTCTGGGGCCAGGTCGTCTCGCGCGGTGTGGCCGTCAAGACATAGTGCGGCGTCGTTGTGATGAACTCGGCCCATGCGAGCTCCGCCGGTGTCGGCGGAGCTCCCGTGATCCAGACCGGCTTTCCGGGATCGGCCTGAAGCGCCGTCCAGTAAGCCTCGTATCCCGGATACATGCCGCCGCCCAGCACACAGGCGTCGATCTGCGGGGTCAGCCCGTAGTCCTCGGACCATGCCTCGACCCAGGACGGCACGTCCTCGGCGTCCGAGACCATGCCGTCCAACGACGCCTTCATCGCGGCGATCAGCTTGCGCATGTCGAGACCCTCGTCACGCCGGCAGCATGCGGTCGTAGTCGTCCTTGAGCCGCGACCAGTGGTCCCAGTGCGGCTCGGCAGGGCTGCCGGTGAGCAGCGAGGCGAGCAGATCGAGATGGGCATGCCAGCCGGCACCGACATTGAGCCTGGAGGGCCGTTCGCCCAGACGGCGATGGATGACCGTCAGCAGCACCTCATCGCCCCGCGGCTCGAGGTCGATGGTCACCGACCCGCCGGCGTCGCCCCAGGTGAAGCCGAGCCGGCGCATCGGCTCGCATTCGGTGATGGCGCTCGCCATCCGGTGCTCCTCCGGGAAGCCCTCCGGCCGCGTTCCGGGCGGTTCGGTCAGCTCGTCGTTGCGCCAGACCAGCTCGAACGGCGCGCCGACGCGCATTTCCATGACGCCGGCAGCAAGCCACTTCCGGCGCAGGTCGCTGTTCGTGAGATAGTTCCAGACCCGGTCGACCGGACCGGGAAGCAGGCGCTCGATCTTCAGCGTCGCCGGCTCGATCAGCACGCCATAGGGATTGGGGTTGGCCATGTCGTTCATGTCTCGTCTCCTTGGGGGTTGGACGTGGGTTCGGGAGTGTTGGCGGCATCCTCCTCGCGCAAGAGCCGCTCGAGGATGTCGAGGCGTTCGGTCCAGAAGCGCTCGTAGAAGGTCAGCCACTCGTGCGCGCTCGCCAGCGGGCCGGGATCGAGCCGGCACAGATGGGTGCGGCCGCGCACCTCGCGGCGCACCAGACCGGCAGTCTCCAGCACCCTGATGTGCTTGGAGGCCGCCGCCAGCGACATGGCGAAGGGCCGGGCAAGCTCGCCGACCGTCCGCTCGCCATCGGCGAGTTCGCGCAGCATCTGGCGGCGCGTGGCATCGCCGAGCGCGTGGAAGACGGCGTTCAGTTGGGGGGGCTGTAATTCAACCATACGGTTGAATATGAAAACATGCGCCCGGATTGTCAACCGGATGGTTCAATATAATCTTGCGGCGGCCCCTGCCTCTGCGGGGGCCGCCGTATCGTTGTCCGGAGGTCGTTGTCCGGCGATGCCGGGTCGGAAGACGCCCTAGGACGCCTTCTGGACCTGCGGGATGACCCACGAGCCGTCGAGGATCGACGGGTTGTCCTCGTTCGGCCAGTACAGCCGCAGCATCAGGATGAACCGGTCGGCCGGTGCCGGAAGCCAGTTCGATTCCTTGTCGGCGCCGGGCGATGCGTGCTGCAGGTAAAGCGTGACCGAGCCGTCGGCATTCTGCTTCAGGTCCTGCCGAGGGCTGATCGAGTAGCGGTTGAGCGGGTTTTCGACGAAGAAGTAGTCCTTGTCGTACATCGTCAGCGACCAGAACCCGCTCACTGGGGGAAGCTCGCCGGCCTTGAAGGTCAGAGTGTAGTTGTCCGAGCCGTTGTAGTGGCGGTTCAGGATCATGCCGCCGGGACCCGTTGATGTCGGATACACGGCATCCTGCGGCCGGTTCGCACCGAGGCCGATCGCCGTGATCAGGGCGCGCTGCAGATAGTCGGTGCCATAGAGCCCGGTCTTAAGCGTGAAGCCCCAGCCGTTGATGTCCTTGACGTCGCCGCCGCTGTCCTTGAAGTGCAGCATGATGCGGGCGAAGCCGAGTTGCGGGATGCGCTTGGCGAATGCGGCGTCGAGCTTGGACGCATCGAAGTCCTGGCCCGGCACGATGCCGATTTGCGCGATCTTCTCGAGGAAGGGCGCGTCGGCCGCCACCGGCGGATTGCGCTTCATCAGGTCGCAGAACAGGGAGAAGTAGGCGTCCGTATCGAGCGCGTTCACCTGGTCGCGCACCGGCGTCGTCATGTCGATCGACGGGTCGACATGGCCTGGCGGCGCGGTCCAGTCGGTGCCCCACTTGCTGAGCGGCATCAGCTTGATCTCGTCCTGGATCTTGTGGACCGCGGCGTAGTCCTCCGGCGTACCGGTGCAATAGATGCGCCCGAGCAGCCAGACGAGGCTCGTGGGCGACTTGTACTCCACCACCCCGTCCGGGAGCGTCCCGCTCCAGCCGGGACCGGTGATCGCCCAGGTCTGCGCGCCGGTGCCCGTGGTGCGCTTGCCGGGGACAGCGAACACGCTCGTCCAGCCGTCGAGCATCGGGAACAGGGCATAGCGGCCGTCGAGATCCGGGATGCTGACGACCCAGGGCTCATCGCCCACATCGACGAAACTCGTGGTGTAGAGCGTGTCGGCATTCGGCGCGGTCACATCGCGGAACGAGGCGTCTGGATATTCGCGCAGCTTGATGAGATGCCCCATCGGTCCGCGCGTTCCCTTGACCTCGGGGACATTGGTCATGACCCGGCGCGTCATCTCCATCGTCACCAGCGGGTAGGCGTAGGCATAGGCCTCGAGCGCCAGCCAGAGGTCTTCGCCGCCCTTGAAGACGTCATGAAGGACGCCGTCCTGCGCACTGGCGGCAGAGGCGACCGAGGGAAGTGACGCGGCGGCGAGGACACCCGCCGCGCCGGCTGTGAAGGTACGACGTGAGATTGGCATGTGGAGATCCCGCTCGCGTTGATTGGACGTTGCGGCAGCCTGGAGCGGGACGACCCGGCTGGGAAGTAATTTACTGTTGGTTACACCGGTCTGCAGGCCGTCGGAGCCTTGGATTCCCGCGCGATGACACACCGTTGCCGCTCCAGCCGGCCGGGGCGGTGGCGGCCGCGTGTGAACCCGGCGACGGAGCGCTGCAGGCGTGACAAGCGCCGGTCCGGCACCCGCGGCTCGAGTCGGGAACCGGTCCGCGGTCCGCGCCCGGTTTGACACCCCCCCCCCCGCGGGTGTATCTCACCTCCCGCGCGGGCCGTTGGGTCCGCGTATGCATTTCCGCTTCCGTGGCGTTCCGGGTGCCTGCCCGGTGCGCCTGTCGGCCGTTCGATCGGCAGAGGAGGAGCGGTTGATACTCGTCACGTCACGCATTCGCGAGATATAGAGGTTAGAAGCGATGTCGAAGCGCATCCAGGCGAAGCACAAGCTCGATCGCCGCATGGGCGAGAATATCTGGGGCCGCCCGAAGAGCCCCGTGAACCGCCGTGAATACGGCCCCGGCCAGCACGGCCAGCGCCGCAAGGGCAAGCCGTCCGACTTCGGCATCCAGCTGCGCGCCAAGCAGAAGCTGAAGGGCTATTACGGCAACATCACCGAGAAGCAGTTCCGCAAGATCTACGACGAGGCGCTGCGCCTGCGCGGCGACTCCAGCGAGAACCTGATCGGCCTGCTGGAGCGCCGGCTCGACGCGGTGGTCTACCGCGCCAAGTTCGTGCCGACCGTGTTTGCGGCGCGCCAGTTCGTCAGCCACGGCCACGTCAAGGTCAACGGCCGCCGGGTCAACATCCCGAGCTACCGCTGCAAGATCGGCGACGTGGTCGAGATCAAGGACGCCTCCAAGCAGCTCGCCATCGTCATCGAGGCGACCGCCAGCGCCGAGCGCGATGTGCCGGAATACATCGACGTCGACCACAACAAGCTGACCGCGACGCTGACCCGGGTGCCGGGCCTCTCCGAGGTCCCCTATCCGGTGATGATGGAGCCGAACCTGGTCATCGAGTTCTACTCGCGCTGACCGGGTCTATCCCGCAATTGGTTGCCGAGGCCGCCCCACCGGGCGGCCTTCGTGTTTTCAGGCGTCCTGCAAGCGCACGCCTCTCACCGCCGCATTCCCCGCTCGATCAGCCAGGCGGCGGCGATCGACAGCACGACCGACAGCGCGAACAGCCAGATGCCGGGCAGCGTGGCGGCGCCGGCGAGGCCGGAGCGCTTGACCGCGAACACCACCAGCGCGACCACCAGCACGTCGAGCATCGACCAGCGGCCGAGATGCCCCATCCAGCGCAGTGCCGCCGAGGCCGCGCGGCGCCTGGCGGCGATCGCTGCCGCCGGCACCGCCATCGCCGCGAGCTTCAGCGTCGGGAACACCACCGAGAAGGCGCCGAGCACCCCGCCGAGGAACCACTCGCCGTCGCGCAGCAGGGCCGACACGACGCCCAGCAGCGAATGGCGCTCCGGCAGCACGAACAGGCGCCGGAACTCGATGGCCGGCAGCAGCAGGCCCGCCACAAGCGCCACCCCGGCGGCCGCGACCAGCACCGCCGGCAGGAACCGGTGCAGTCCGGCAGGCGGCGACGACAGATCCCGCGATGCCTCGTCCATTGGCGGCGATGTCCCCGTTGCTGGCCCGCCGCGCGGCCCACGCGGAATTCCGATGACAACGCGGCGACGATAGGCATATTCGCAGCCCTGTCCATCGCCCGCTCGCGCCAGGGCCTCAATCCGGGAGCACCGCCATTTACCGCGTCCGCATCAAGGCCCGCGACCAGGCCGAGGCCGACCTCATCTCCGATGCGCTGGGCCTGGCGATCGAGCCGGAGACCACCGCCGCAGGGCTGGTCGAGACCGAACGCGGGTGGCTCGCCGAGGGCTATTACACCGAGGAGCCGGCCGAGGCGGCGCTGAAGGCGGTGCTCGCCCGCGCGCTCGGTGCCGGCTCCCGCCGCCTGACGCTCGAGATCGAGGCGCTGGCCGACCGCAACTGGGTGAAGGAGAGCCTCGAGGCGCTGCCGCCGGTCAGCGCCGGGCGCTTCGTCGTTTACGGCCGCCACGACCGCGACCGGGTGTCGGCCAATGCCATCGGCATCGAGATCGAGGCGGGGCTCGCCTTCGGCACCGGCCATCACGGCACGACGCTCGGCTGCCTGATGGCGATCGAGCGCCTGTTGAAGCAGCGGCGCATCCGCCGCCCGCTGGATGTCGGCACCGGCACCGGCGTGCTGGCGATCGCCGCTGCCAAGGCGCTGCGCGTGCCGGTGGTCGCGACCGACATCGATCCCGTCGCGGTGGAGACGACGCGCGAGAACCTCGCAAAGAACGGCGCCGCCGCACTGGTGCGGGCGGTGACGGCGAACGGCGTGGACAACACGATCGTGCGTGCCGGCGCGCCCTATGACCTGGTGATCGCGAACATCCTGGCAAAGCCGCTGGTGGCGCTGGCGCCGCGCCTCAGGCCGCTGAGGGCGCCGGGCGCCGCGGTGGTGCTGTCCGG
>JAEYRQ010000137.1 GCA_023435545.1 Pseudomonadota bacterium
CGCCGCGTGCGAGCCCCAGCGCCTCCTGGATCGCCGTCGAGGTCCGACCGGTGCGCCAGTCTCCCCAGACCGGCAGCAATGCGCTCGGCTCGCCGAGAAGGCTTCCGGTCAGCGACAGGAACAGCCATTCCTTGAGACGAAGGACATGAGCGATGCGCGCAAGGCGCTCCGGCTCGGCGCGTCCCAGCCAGACCAGCTGAAGGGTCTGGGAGGCGGCGGTCGGCCGAGAACCCGTCACCGACCGGATCGCGTCCAGCACCCCTGCCCCGCCGAGCTCCGCCGCAATCGCGCGAGCGCGGCCGTCGAGCCATGTGATGGCACGGCCCACCGGCTTGCAGTCGCGGTCGATCGGCCAGAGACCGTCGCCTTGGCCGGTGACGAGGATGCCCTCGACCTTCGCGCCGGCCTGGCCGGCACAGTCGCGCAGCACGGCGAAGGCCTCGTCGCGCGTGACCTCCATGTCCTGCTCGACATGCACGCCATCACGCCGCAGCGCGCTGTTGGCGCGCTGCGCGGTCGCAAGGATACGCCCGTCGCGGTCGAACGCCGCCGCCTTGACGGCCGTCGTCCCGGAATCGAGGCAGAGCAGCGCCGAGGCCATCGTATCAGGAGGCCTGACGCAGCCCTTCGAGGACGGCCGTCCCCTGCTGCCCGTAGGTCTTGAACTTCTCCAGCACGTCGGCGATCTGGCTGTCGGACAATATCGGCGGCTCGCCGAACGGCAGGCAGAGCAGGTACTGCTGGGCCAGTTCCTCCACGGTAACGGCGAGTGAGAGCGCACGCGCGATCGAGACATGCGCCGCAATCACGCCGTGATGAGCCATCAGGCAGGCACGGCGTCCTTCGAGTGCCGTCACCACACGGTCGGCCAGCTCCTGCGAGCCGAAGATCGCATAGGGCGCGCAGCGGATCGTCGGACCGCCCGCGGCCGCGATCGCGTAGTGGATCGCCGGAATGTCCTTCCCGAGGATCGAAACCGAGGTCGCGTGTGTCGAATGGGTATGGACGACGGCGTTGAGGTCGGGCCGCGCCTTCAGGATATCGCGATGAAAGCGCCACTCGCTGGAGGGCAGCACGTCACCGGCGAAGGTGGCGTCCCAATTCATGGCGACCACATGCTCCGGCAGCAGCTTGTCGTAGGGAATCCCGGTCGGCGAGATCAGGAAGCCATCGCCGTGGCGCACGCTGATATTGCCGGCTGTGCCCTTGTTGATGCCGAGGCGGTTCATGCTGCGACAGGCCTCGATCAATTCGGTTCGCAGCGAAAGCTCTTCGTCGGTCATGGGAGGTACCGGGCCTTGTTCACGTCGTCGGGTAGAGGGGTCGCCTGCCTTCGAGGATTCTGCCGATATCCTCGGCGATCATGTCGGCGGCCTTGGTGACGGAGTGGCGCGACGCGCCGGCAATGTGCGGCGAGAGCGTCACGTTGGGAAGTTTCAGGAGCGGCCAGTCCGCCGGAGGCGGCTCGGGATCGAAGGTGTCGAGGGCGGCTCCCTTGATGTGCCCGGAGACGAGCGCATCGTACAAGGCCGCATAGTCGAGCACCTGGCCGCGTGTGGTATTGACGATGTAGGAGCCCGGCTTCATCGCAGCGATCTGGTCGCGTCCGATCATGCCCCTGGTCTGCGGCGTCACGCGGGGGTGCAGCGTCACCACGTCGGAGCGGCGCAGGAGGTCGTCGAGTTCCAGCTTCTCGAAGCCCGCGGCGACTTCGTCCTCGGTGAGCTGCCTGAACGGGTCGTAGACCAGGATACGGCAGCCGAAGGGACGCAGCAGCGAGGCCACGCGCGTTCCGATGGCGCCGAACCCGACAATGCCGACGGTCAGCTCGCAGAGTTCGGGTCCGGTGTGGTCGAAATGGTAGAACTCGCGGCGAAACTCACCGCTCGCCACCGACAGGTGGCCCCGAATGAGGTTGCGGGTCTCGGCCAGCAGCGAGGCGACGGTGAACTCCGCGACGGCGGAGGCGTTGCGGCCAGGCGTGTTGACGACGGTAATGCCTCGCTCGCGTGCCGCCGCCATCTCGATATTGACCGGGCCGCCGCGCGAGACCGCGATGATCCTCAGGCTCGGCGCGTGCTTCAGACTCTCAGCGGTGATCGGCGCCAGATGGGTGACGAGCACGTCGAGATCGGCGAGGAAGCCGAAATAGTCCTCCAGCCGTCCGACAAATTCCGCGACCGGCAGGCTCGGGTCGCGCTTGGTGGACTGGACCCGCAATGGCCAGTCGAGCTGTATGTCCGTGAAGCGAATGCTCCGGCCGTCCAGGCGCCGGGACAGCGCGTCGACGAAGAAGGCCGGCTGCATGAAGCCGTCGCCGATGATGCCGATGTTGAGCGTTGTGACGTCCGCGGCGATGTTCATGGCGCCACTTTTCGCGGCCGCTTCGCCGCCGGGTCCGCATCATAGCCCGGCAGAACGTCGCGATAGCGGTCGGCGTCGATCGACAACTCGTCGAGGATCTCGGCCGTGTGCTCGGCGAACTGCGGCGGAGCGAGCCGGTAGGCGGCGGGTGTGCGCGACATCTTGATGGGGCTGCCGGTGCCGCGATAGGGCCCGATGTCGACCACCATCTCCCGATGCTGGGTGTGCGGGTCGGCGCCGCCCTGGTCGATGCTCCGGACGGCGCCGCAGGGAACGCCGGCCCTGATGAGCCGGTCGGCAAGAGTCTCGCATGCGAATGCGGCGAGAGCGGCCTCGAGTTCCACCTTCAGCGCGTCGCGATTGATGCTGCGCTCGGCGTTCGTGCCGAAGCGCGGGTCGCCTGGCAGGTCGGGCCGGCCGACGATCTCGCACAAGGTCACGAACTGGCGGTTGTTGCCCACCGCCAGGAAGATCGGATCGGTGGCGGTCGCGAAGGTGTCGTACGGACAGATATTTGGGTGGGCGTTGCCCGAAGGCTCGGCGACCTTGCCGGACAGGTAGTAGTTGGGAAGATGAGGGTGGAGCAGCGAAACGCCGCAGTCGTAGAGCGCGGTCTCGACGAACTGCCCCTGGCCGCTCATGGCGCGCTCGTTGAGCGCCATCAGAATGCCGATCACGGCGTTGAGCCCGGTCACCATGTCGACCACCGGCAGGCCGACGCGCAGCGGCTCTCCACCCTTTTCGCCGTTGACGCTCATGATGCCGGCCGAGGCCTGGATCGCGGCGTCGTAGCCTGGCAGCCCGCCAAGCGGCCCGTCCGCGCCGAAGCCGGAGACGCGGCAGTGGATGAGCCGGGGAAAGCGGCGGCGCAGTTCGTCGCTGGAGAGGCCCCAGCGCTCGAGTGTCCCCGTCTTGAAGTTCTCGATGAACACGTCCGCCGATTCCAGGAGCGCCAGCAGCAGTTCCCGGCCTGCAGCCTGCGACATGTCGAGCGCCATGCCGCGCTTGTTGCGGTTCAGACCGAGATAGTAGCTTGCCGTCCCGTCCAGAAAGGGCGGACCCCAGCCACGGGTCTCGTCGCCCGCCGGGGGCTCGATCTTGATCACGTCGGCGCCGTGGTCGGCCAGCACCTGCCCGGCATAGGGACCGCCGAGCACCCGGCTGGCGTCGATCACCTTCAGATTTGCGAGAGAACCGGCGTTCAGGGTCATCATGTCGTCCGATGCGTTGAGGCGTTGCGCCGTCTTCAGCGGGGGGCGGCGTCGAGTTCGTTGCGCATCTCGCGGGCGAACTCGGGATAGGTCTCCGAGAGCTCGTCCAGGACGCGTCCGCGAAGAAGAGCAAGAGTGGCGGGATCGGGCAATGCGGTCTGCGGAGGGTTGCTGTCGTGCGCGAATTCGAATCCGGTCGCCGCACGGACCTCCGCAAGGTCGTGTCCGGGATGAACGCTGTCGAGCACGAAGCCGGGACAGGCGCGAGCGAAGCGGAACAGGCACTTGCCCGTCAGAAGCGCAACCGGGCCGCCGGTGCGATAGACGCCCTCCTCGCTGAGGCCGGGTGCGCTGATGAAATCGACCTTGTCGACCAGGACGCGTGGCGTGTGCTCCTCCCGAAACAGGATGACACGCGGCACCACGAAATAGAGATAGGCCGAGCCGAATGAGCCCGGCCAGCGCACCCTGGTGCGCGGGTAGTCGCCGACGCCGACGAGGTTGACGTTCGCCCGACCATCGATCTGGCCGCCGCCCAGGAAGAAGGCGTCGATCCGCCCCTGCCCGGCGCAGTCGAACAGTTCGGCCGATCCATTGGTGAAGAAGTTGTGCTCGACAGAGCCGAGGATCGAGATACGGACCCTGTCGGCCGCCTGCCGCTCGTCGAGGGCGCGCCGCAGCATCGCGCCGGCCGCAGGCATGGGAGACGAGGCACCGACAGCGACGTGGCGCACGCCCTCGAGGAGGCGGGCGATCGTACAGATGAGGACCTCGCGAGGCAGCACATCGGTCATGGCGCTGTCACCGGCATCGCCAGTCCCATGTACTCCCTGAAGCCCTCGGCAGTGCGGGCGGCCGTGGAATAGCGCAGGATCTCGGCGGTATCCGTCGGGTATTCGCCCCACAGCCCATATGGCCATGCGCCCTTGGGGGCATGGGCGACAGCCGTCACATAGAGCGCCGGCAAGGTTCCCGCGGCGGTGATCTCGGTCGACAAGAGGTCCTCCTCGACGATCCGCTCGACCGTCACGAGCGTCGTCATCGAGGCATAGGCCATGGCGGCAAGCTCGCGCCGGCGGCCGATCCAGACATTGCCGGACCTGTCGGCCATCGGGACATGGAAGATCGCCACGTCGGGCCGGATGGCCGGGATCAGCACGATCGGATCCGGACCGTCGGCAAAGGGGTTGTCGATCACCTGCCAGTCGTCTCTGTGGCGAAGGACGTCCGTCCCGATCAGACCTCGCATCGGGACGAAGGGGCTGCCCTTCTGCGCCGCGAGCAGGCCTGCATGGATGGCCGGACAGGTCGCATCGCGCAGCCGGATCGTGCCGGCCCGGACCGCCTCGTTGAAGCGCGGTGCACCGCCCGCCTCGGCGAGCGAGACCGCACTGGTCTCGACCGAGCGCA
>JAEYRQ010000153.1 GCA_023435545.1 Pseudomonadota bacterium
GGCCGGCACGACGCAGGCAAGCGCCAGCAGGAAGACCAGCAGGCGCAGCAGCGAAGGAAAGGTCGGGAAACGGCTCAACGGCGACGACTCGGGGACAGCATGGCGTTTCGGCGACCGCCATAGATAGAGGCAGCACCGGCGGCGGGCAAGCGCGGGCTGGATCGCGCCGATCAATCTGGTCGGCCAATCTGGTCGGCCAATCTGGTCGGTCTGTCGAAAAGCGATGGCGAAATATTGGCTTTGGCCGTCCCGCCTGCTCTATAGTCTGCCCACGCCTCGCAACGGAAACCCACGATCATGGCGGAATATTCGGCCTTCGCGCTGCTCCGGAACGCGCTGTCGGGAAACAAGGACTGGAAACCGGCCTGGCGCAAGCCCGAGCCGAAGGCATCCTACGACGTCATCGTCATCGGCGGCGGCGGGCATGGTCTTTCCACCGCCTATTACCTCGCCAAGGAGCATGGCATCACCAATGTCGCGGTGCTGGAGAAAGGCTGGCTCGGTTCCGGCAATGTCGGGCGCAACACCACGGCCGTGCGCTCCAACTACCTGCTGCCGCCCAACACCCGCTTCTACGAGCATTCGATGAAGCTGTGGGAGAACCTGTCGCACGATCTCAACTACAATGTCATGTTCTCCCAGCGCGGCTGCCTCAATCTCGCGCATTCGCCGGCGCAGCTCGACGACTATGCTCGGCGCGGCAACTCCATGCGCCATCAGGGCGTCGACGCCGAGCTGATGACGCCGGCCGAGATCAAACGCCTGATGCCGATGATCGACGTGTCCGACACGGCCCGTTTCCCCGTCTATGGCGGCCTGATGCAGCCGCGCGCCGGCACCGCCCGCCACGATGCCGTCGCCTGGGGCTATGCACGCGGCGCCGACAGGCGCGGCGTCGACATCGTCGAGAACTGCGAGGTGACGGGGTTCTTGCGTGACGGCACCGGCCGGATCGTCGGCGTCGAGACGACGCGCGGCAAGATCGGCGCGGCAAAGGTCGGCGTCGCGGTCGCCGGCTCGACCAGCGAGGTGATGCGCCGTGCCGGCATCGACCGCCTGCCGATCGAGAGCCACGTCCTGCAGGCCTTCGTGTCGGAACCGCTGAAGCCCGTGCTCGACACCGTCGTCACCTTCGGGGCCGGCCATCTCTACGTCTCCCAGTCCGACAAGGGTGGCCTCGTCTTCGGCGGCGACATCGACGGCTACAATTCCTGGGCCCAGCGCGGCAACCTGCCGGTGGTGGAAGATGTCGCCGGCCTCCTGCTGACGATGTTCCCGTCCTACGGGCGGCTGCGGCTGCTCCGAAGCTGGGGCGGCATCATGGACATGTCGATGGACGGCAGCCCGATCATCACCAAGGGCCCGCTGCCGGGTCTCTATCTCAACTCCGGCTGGTGCTACGGCGGCTTCAAGGCGACGCCCGGCTCCGGCTGGTGCTTCGCCTGGACCATCGCCAGGGACGAGCCGCATCCGCTCAACGCCGCCTTCACGCTGGAGCGATTCCACGCCGGCGCGGTCATCGACGAGCGCGGCGCCGGGCCCGTGCCCTGGCATCACTGAGGCCCCGCCATGCGGATCAAATGCCCAGTTTGCGGAGAGCGTAGCGTCGCCGAGTTCGCCTATGGCGGCGATGCGACAGTCGCCCGGCCGCCGCTCGATGCCCCGGCCGAGGCCTGGAATACCTCCGTCTACGACCGCGAGAACCCGCGCGGCCCCCATGCGGAGTTCTGGCAGCACGTGTTCGGCTGCCGCTCCTGGCTGAAGGTCGAGCGCGACACGGCCACCCACGCGATCGGCTCCGTCACGCTCGTCGGCCGGTTCGCCGGCAAGGAGCCCGCATGACCGGTCACCGCCTCCCATCCGGTGGCACCGCGATCGACCGCGGCCAGCCGCTCGCCTTCACATTCGACGGCAAGGCGTTGCAGGGCTTTGCAGGCGATACGCTCGCCTCGGCGCTGCTTGCCTCCGGCACGCGGGTCGTCGGCCGCAGTTTCAAGTACCACCGCCCGCGCGGCATCGTTGCCTCGGGCGTCGAGGAGCCGAACGCGCTGGTGACCATCGGCACCGGCGCCTTTGCCGAGCCCAATGTCCGGGCGACCGTCGCCGAACTGCACGACGGTCTCGTCGCCGCCAGCCAGAACCGCTGGCCGAGCCTCGACTTCGACCTGATGGCGGTGAACGGCCTCCTGTCGCCGATTTTCGGGGCGGGCTTCTACTATAAGACCTTCATGGGTCCGACGCGGGGCGCCTGGCACGTCTACGAGCGGTTCATCCGCCGCGCAGCCGGCATGGGCAAGGCGAGCGGGCTCGCCGATCCCGACCACTACGAGCGTGCCAACCTGTTTTGCGACGTGCTGGTGGTCGGCGGTGGCGCGGCTGGCTTGGCTGCTGCTCTTGCTGCCGCGCGCACCGGCGCACGGGTGGTGCTGGCGGACGAGGGGGCCGAGCCCGGCGGCTGGCTGTTCGCCGAAACCACCGCGATCAATGGGGGCGCGCCTGCCGACTGGGCGCGCGGAACGGTGCAGGCGCTCGCCGCCTTCCCGAACGTGCGCGTGATGCCGCGCACGACCGTCTGGGGTTATTATGACCAGAACCAGCTCGCTGCGCTGGAGCGGGTGACGGATCACCTGGCGGAGAAGCCGGCGCACCTGCCGCGCCATCGCCAGTGGACCATCCGGGCGAAGGAGGTGGTGCTCGCCACCGGCGCCTTCGAGCAGCCGGTTCTGGTCGATGGCAACGACATCCCCGGCGTCATGCTGGCCGGCGCGGTCGCCCGCTATGCGGGAGCCTATGGTGTCGCCGCCGGTCGCAAGGTGGTGTTCTTCGGCGGCCATGACGGCATCTGGGCGACCGCGCTCGCTGCGGCTCGCGCCGGCGTCGGCATCGCCGCGATCGTCGATCCGCGGCCGCAGCCGCCCGCAGCGCTTGCTGCAGCCTGCGAGGCCGCCGGAATCGCACTGCGCCCCGGCGCCTCCGTCGTCCGCGTCCACGGCGGCAAGTCGGTGACGTCGGTCGACCTCTCCGGACCTGATGGCAGGATCGAGCACATCGCGGCCGATGTCTGCGCCATGTCCTCCGGCTGGATGCCTGCCGTGCATCTGGCGAGCCAGGCGGGTTCGCGGCCCGTCTACGACGAGGAGCGCGGCATCTTCCTGCCGGGCACACCGCGCGAGCGCTGGAGGGCGGCCGGATCCTGCAACGGGGCATTCGGCCTCAGCGCGGCGCTGATGAGCGGCGACGCGGCTGGACGTGAAGCGGCAACGGCGGCCGGGTTCGCGGCATCCCGGACCGAACCGCCGCAGGCGGCCGAAGAGCCGCAGCCCTCGCGGCCGATCCACCTGACCTCAACGCAGAGCCCGCGCGGCGTCAAGGCCAAGGTCTTCGTCGACCAGCAGCACGACGTCACTGTGTCGGATGTCAGGCTCGCCCACCGCGAGGGGTTCCGCTCGGTCGAGCACCTGAAGCGATACACCACGCTCGGCATGGCGACCGACCAGGGCAAGACATCCAACGTCGCCGGCCTGTCGCTGATGGCCGACCTGCGTGGCCAGACTATCGCCGAGGTCGGGACCACCACCTTCCGCGCCCCCTATACGCCGGTGACGCTGGGCGCAATCGCCGGCACCGAAGCGGGGCACCACGTCCGGCCGGTGCGCCTGACGCCGATGCACGACTGGCACCTGGCGAACGGCGCGGAAATGATGACCGCCGGCGCCTGGATGCGGCCGCGCGTTTACTACCGTCCCGGCGAGAGCCTGCGCGACGCCTATATCCGCGAGGCGCGGACGGTGCGCGAGAGCGTCGGCATCTGCGACGTCACAACGCTCGGCAAGATCGACGTGCAGGGGCCGGACGCACCCGAATTCCTGGACCGGGTCTACACCAACCTGTTCTCGACGCTCCCCGTCGGCAAGGCGCGCTACGGCCTGATGCTGCGCGACGACGGCATCCTGTTCGACGACGGAACCAGCTGGCGGCTGTCCGAGACGCGGTTCCTCATGACCACGACGACCGCCAATGCCGGACCGGTGATGCAGCGCCTGGAGTTCCTGCTGGCGACGACCTGGCCGGACCTGCGCGTCAACCTGTCATCGGTGACGGACGCCTGGGCCGGGATCGCCGTCGCCGGACCGCAGGCCCGCGCCACGCTGGGGAAGCTCGCCGAGGGAATTGACGTCTCCGACGACGGACTGCCGCATCTGGGTGTCCGCGTGGGATCGGTCGCCGGCGTCCGGGCGATGGTCGCCCGCCTGTCGTTCTCGGGCGAGCGCGCCTACGAGGTCTACGTTCCCTGGCGCTTTGGCACCTTCGTCTGGGAAGCGCTGATCGGGGCGGGACAGGAATTCGGCATCGCGCCATACGGCCTCGAGGCTCTGGGAACGCTTCGCATCGAGAAGGGCCACGTCGCCGGCGCCGAACTGGATGGGCGCACGACCGCCGCCGATCTCGGCCTCGGCGGCATGCTGTCCAGAAAGAAGTCCTTCATCGGCAGGGCCATGGTCGATCGGCCCGGTCTGGTCGATCCGGACCGGCTGAAGCTCGTCGGTCTCGTCTCTGGGGACGGGCGTCCGATACGGATCGGCGCCCATATCGTGCGCGGAGCCGATCCGCAGCGCCCCGGACCGAGCATCGGCCATGTCACCTCCACGACCTACAGCCCGGCTCTGGACCGCAACATCGCGCTGGCCCTGGTTGAGAACGGCCCCACCCTGCACGGCGTGATAGCCTTTGCCGCCGATCCGGTACGAAACTCCCACGGGCCGGTGGAGATCCGCGACCCGCACTTCTTCGATCCCGACGGGAGCCGGATGCATGGCTGAGGAACGGTACGCACTCGCCGAGCTGATGAGGCCCGGCCAGGAGGCTCCCGCCGCAGGCGGGATCGGCGTGACCCTGAGCGAGCGCCGCCCTGGCGCCGTAATCGAGATAGCAACCTGGACCGACGCCGCTCCGGAGCTTGCCGCAGCGATCGCGATTGCCGAACTGCCCGCGCCGGGTCGGGTCGCCGCCGCACCGGGACGGCTTGTGGCCTCTCTCGCGCCCGGCCGCTGGCTGGTCCTGGGCCAGGAGGCGGGCCTCGTCGGGCGCATGGAGGCCGTACTGCCGGCGGAACGGGGTGCTGTAACCGACATCACCCACGCCCGCGCCGGACTGCGGCTGTCGGGAACCGCGGCGCAGCCCCTGCTCCAGAAGGGCCTGTCCTTCGACCTCGATCCGTCCGCGTTCGCCCCGATGTCCATCGCCCAGAGCGGCATCCACCACATGGGCGTGACGATGCTGAGACTCGATCAGGCGACCTTCGATCTGTTCGTGATGTCGAGCCTCGCCGTCTCGCTGTGGGATTGGGTGCGCGAGGCGGCAACCGAGTTCGGCTGGCGAATAGGTCCGCCGCAGGACTGATGCCGACGGCCTGTTTGCGGTAAGGTTGTGCCAACCGGCAGCGATCATACTGTCGGCCGCATGCCCATGGCCAAAGGGGGAGGGGAGGGTGATCCACTCCACAGCCGCACGAGTCGCGGTGTTCTTATTCGCACTAGCTGCCGGCCTGCACTCGGCGGCGGCCGCGGGCGCGCAAGACGACAGGGATCCCCGCCTCGTCGCCGCGATGGCGCAGTTCCTGGGCCTGGAGGACGCGCCGCCCGGTGCGATCATCATCATCCGGCGCGGCAACGACGAGACCGTCTATGCGGCAGGCGCTGCGGCGCTGAAATGCGGACCGGGCCCCACAGGATGCGACGGAGTTCGCCCGCCTCGGGCTTCGGATCACATGCGGATCGCCAGTGTCTCCAAGGCCTTCTCGGGAGCCGCCGCACTGGCATTGATCGCGGAGAGGCGACTCGACCTGGACGATACCATCGGCGCGCTGCTGCCTGATCTGCCGCGCCGTTGGCACAGGGTCACGGTGCGCCAGCTCCTGAACCATACCAGCGGCCTTCCCGACTACACCGGCAGTCGCGGCTTCGCGGAGTATCTGACCGCCTGGCCGACCGATCCGCCAACACCGCGCCAACTGCTGGACTTCGTTGCTCACGTCCCCCTGCAGTTCCGGCCGGGCAGCCGCTACCGCTACTCCAATTCCGACAACATCGCCGTGGGCCTGATCGTGGAAGCGGTCACATCGCAGCCCTATCGCCGGGTGCTGCACAGCAGTGTTTTCCGGCCGCTGGGCCTCGACGGGACCGATCTCCGGCCGAATGTCCGTCTTCCGCGTCCCTACCTGCACGGCTATGCGAAGGAAGACGGCCTCTTCGTCGACGTCAGCGAAGAGGTCGCGTTCGGCGGATATGCCTGGGCCTCGGGCGGCATCGTCTCGACGCCATCTGACCTCGTCCGCTTCGCGGCGGCCTATGTGGGTGGCGAACTGTTCCGTGGGAAGGCGCGCGGACAACAGTACCGCTTCGTGCCCGGCGCGGAGTCGAGCCCGCCGGGTCCCGGCCGCAATGCCGCCGGGCTCGGCCTGTTCCGCTACCGAACGGGCTGCGGCACTGTTTTCGGCCACACCGGATCGATCCTCGGCTACACCCAGTTCTTCGCGGCCACCCGCAGCGGGCAGGTGGCGATCACCGTGTCGGTGAACGGCCAGGCCGGCGAAGCACTGATACCCGCCCTGCGCCGCCTCCAGGAACTGGCTGTCTGCGTCGCTCTGGGGGGTTAGCCCGGAGCGCCCGCACGTCGGTTGCGCCGGAGGCTGAGCCGGTCGGCACCGGCGTCGGATCCACCGACCGAGATCAGCGCGCCGTCCAGACGCTGCCCTCGACACCGCCCGCCACGCGGCCATTCTTGATGTGGATCCTCCTGCCCGGGAGGTTTCGGAACATGTCGACGATGTTCGACGCGGAATGCACGACGAGGTCTGCGCGCGCCCCTTCGTAGACACCGTAGTCGTCCAGGCCCATCAGCCGGGCCGGCCGGGACGTCGTCATCTCGAAGGCCTCGCGAACCTCTTCGTCGGTCCTCATCCCGGCACTGAGGCAGGTGATGTAGGCGGTATCGATCGGGTCCATCCTGTTGAAGCGGAACCAGATGTCGAACATGTTGTCCGCCGCCGCGCAGACATTGATGCCGGCATCCAGCAGTTCCTTCACCCTCGACGATCCCCGGCTCTTCGGGGTGCGTCCGGAGCCGCCCAGCATCTCGAGGTTCGCGATCGGAAGCACCGTGACGGCCATCTGAGCCGCCGCCACCTTGTCGATGACCCGCTTCGCCTCCTCGTCGGGATAGACCGCCAGCGCGCAGCAGTGGCCGGCCGTTACCCGCCCCTGCATGCCGCGCTCCACCGCCATGTCGGCGACCATTTCGAGCGTCTTGAACTCCGGCAGGTCGGTGTAGTCGCAGTGGAAGTCGATCGGGACGCCGGTCTCCTCGGCGATGTCGAAGATCGTGCGCACATGGGTTCTCTGATCCTCGACCGACCGCTCGAACTCGGGCAGACCGCCGACGAGGTCCGCGCCCATTGCGATCGCCTCACGAAGGAGACCGGGCGCCTCGGGATCGGTGACGATTCCCTCCTGCGGAAAGGCGATGATTTCCAGGTCGATCAGCCCCCGGAACCGTTCGCGCGCCCGCATGACACCCTCGAGCGAGACGAGCCTGGTGGCGAAGTCGACGTCGACATTCGTCCGCATCCGGCCGATGCCCTGCGCCACGGCGAGGTCGAGCGCCCGGCAGGCACGCTCCTCGACATCGGCCACCGTGAACTGCTTCTTGACCTCGTGTGCCTTCGCGAAGCTCTCCTGGTAGGAGACGGCACCGTAGAAGCCGCGCGACAGGACCTTGTCGAGATGGAAGTGCGGGTCGATGAAGCTCGGCGTCACAAGACCTCCGGCAGCATTGATGGCGCGGGAGGCTGTTCCCGCGAGCGTTGGCTCGATGGCGGTGACCCGGCCTGCGCGAACGGCGATGTCGAAGACCCCCTGGCGGTCAAGCAGGGATGCGCCGCGCAGGATCAGATCGTACTCCAGTCCGCCTGGATCGCTGACCGACATAACTCTCCCCCATCACATCCCAAACCGCCCCGGACGGATCGGCGCCGGTTCATCTGGACCTTCGATTCGTCGGGGTCGGAGCAGCTCGAGAGACAGGATTCGCGGGCTTTCCACACACAGTCGCTTGACGGCTCCGATCCCCAACCACTAGCCTATTTGTGGATATGATATCCAGCAACCGGATATTATGGCCACATGGGAGAAGGCGCTGTTCAGGCGCGCGCCAGGGTGGCAGGGGGAGTTCACAGTGGCGGCACCCTTGCTGGAGATTCGGAGCCTTTCCGTCTCCTATGGAGCGGTGCAGGCTGTCCGCGGCGTGTCGATCGCCGTCGCGCACGGCGAAGTCGCCACGCTGCTCGGCGCCAATGGTGCCGGGAAGTCCAGCACGCTCAATGCCATCGTCGGGCTGGCGCCGAGAAGCGCCGGCGCGATCGTTCTTGACGGCGCCGACATCACGGCTTTGTCGACCGAGGCGACGGTGCGCCGTGGCATCGCGCTGGTGCCGGAAGGAAGACGGCTGTTCCAGAACATGACGGTGCGCGAAAATCTCAGGCTCGGCGCCGCGGCCCTGAGCCAGCACGAGTTCGAGACCGAACTCGAGGAATTCACCGGGCTGTTTCCGATTATCCGGCAAAGGTCGGACTCGCTCGCCGGACTGTTGTCGGGCGGGGAGCAGCAGCAGGTGGCGATAGCCCGCGCACTTCTGGGCAAGCCGAAGGTTCTGCTGATGGACGAGCCGTCGCTCGGCCTCGCGCCGATCGTCGTCGGCCTCGTGTTCGAGATCATCGCGGAACTCAAGCGTCGCGGCGTGACGATCCTGCTGGTGGAGCAGAACGTGGAGCGCGCCATGCAGGTCGCCGACCAGGCCTATGTGCTCGGCTCCGGCGTCATCGAAGTGTCGGGCCGGGCCAGCGAACTCGCGGCAAGCGAGATCGAGATGGCCTATCTCGGAATCGAGGCGGCGCACTGAGATGGACCTGGCGATACAGCAGATCGTCAACGCGCTTTCGCTGGGATCGATCTACGCGCTGATCGCGCTGGGCGTGGCGATGGTGTTCTCGATCCTGCGCCTCGCCAATTTCGCCCACGGCGAGATGGTGACCGTCACCGGCTACACGCTGTTCCTGCTGCTCGGGGTGGTGCCGTGGTACGTCGCTTTCGTGGCCGCCGTCATGGCGGCGATCCTCGCCGCGCTCATGCTGGAGCGCCTCGCCTACCGCCGTCTGCGCGGCGCCCAGCCGCTTACCCTGCTGATGACCTCTTTCGCGGTATCGGTCGGGCTGCAGGGCCTGTTCCTGCTGATTTTCGGGCCGAGACCCAAGGGGCTCGAACTGCCGGCGTTCGTGGACGCGATGGTGACGATCGGCACCGTCCGCATCCAGCTGATCGACCTCGTCGTGCTCGGCGTGACGATCATCATAGTGCTCGGGCTGACGCTCTATCTGAAGAAGGCCGTACTCGGCCTCGCACTGAGGGCCGCCGCCGACGACTTCCCGACCACGCGGCTGATGGGCATCCGCGCGAACGCCGTCGTCGTGGGAGCCTTCGTGATCTCCGGCGCGCTCGCCGGGATCGCCGGCCTGTTCCTGTTCGCGCTGGTTCCGAACGTCGTGCCGACATCGGGCTTCGGCCCGATGCTCAAGGGCTTCATCGCCTGCGTCATCGGCGGTCTCGGCAGCCTGCCGGCCGCGGTCATCGGCGGCTTTCTGCTGGCCTTCGTAGAGGTCGGCTTCGGCTCCATGCTGTCCAGCACGCTCAATCCGTATCTCGACGCCATCGTCTTCGCAGCCGCCATTCTCATCCTGCGCTGGCGGCCGAGCGGCGTGTTTGGCGTCAAGCTCGCCGAGGACATCCGGGTATGATCCACGATCACCCCAGATGGTGGGTGCGCTCGCTGGTCGGTTCGGCGGAACTTGCCGTTCTGGTCGGCATCGTCGTGATCCTGGTGTCGACGTTCGGCTCAGCGACCGACGTACGGATCCTGAAATCCTTCCTGATCAGCCTGATCGGCGCCGTGGCGCTGATGGCCTATACCGGGCCGAGCGGCGTCATCTCCTTTGGTCACACCGCCTTCATCGCGCTCGGCGCGTACGGTTCCGCGCTGTTCACCGCCAATCCCTCGATCAAGGCGGCGGCGATCCCCGACGCGCCGGCCTTCATCCTGTCGAGCCAGCTTCCCTTCCTGCCGGCCATCGCGATCGGCGTGGTGGTCGCGGTCGTCGTGGCCGCCGCCGTCGCACCGACCTTCGTGCGCCTCTCGGGGGCGGCGGCAGCGGTGGCGACGCTCGGGTTGATGGTCGTGGTCTACACCGTCCTATCCAACGCCGATTGGCTGACGCGCGGCTCGCGCGCCTTCAGCGGCATCCCGCCCTACGCGACGACCGCCTGGTGCTTCGCGGCAGCCGCCGTCGTCATCCTGATCGCAAGGCTCTTGCGCGACTCCGACATCGGCCTCGGCCTGCGATCGAGCCGCGAGGATCCGATCTCGGCGGAGGCCTCGGGTGTCGACGTGCGTCGCGCGCGCTTCGTCGCCTGGGTCGTCAGTGCCGGCCTCGCGGCCGTCTCGGGGGCGCTCTATGCGCATTTCGTCCTGGCGATCCTGCCGCATGCCTTCCACTTCCAGATGACCTTCCTGATCGTCACCATGGTGATCGTCGGTGGCCAGTCGATCACCGGAGCGGTGGCCGGCGCGACCGTCGTCACCATGATGGCGGAGCTGTTGCGGCGGGTCGAGAACGGCGTGCAGATCGGCGGCTTCCAGCTCACCGAGGCGCCGGGCCTCACCACGATCGTGCTCGCACTGACGATCGTCACCATCCTCACGCTGCGCCCGCAGGGAATGCTTGGGCGCTGGGAGATCGACGAATTGATCGCGCGTCTGCGGCGACGACGGCGCGCATGGGGCTACATCCGTCCGGAAGTCCCCGACCGGGCGGATGCGACTGTGGTCGTGCATCAGCACCAACCGGACATGGAGAAGGTCAAATGAAATCGATACTGCGAACGCGAAAGCTGACCCTCGTCCTTAGCACCCTCATCGCCGGCGCCTTCGTCTTGCCGGCCCAGGCGGACCTCGAGGCTGGCAGTACCTACAAGATCGGTTGGGCGGCCGACCTCTCGAACTACCTGTCCTTTGTCGATGGACCGCTGGCAAAGGGCATGGAGGTCGCGATCGAGGAGATCAACTCGCAGGGCGGCATCGCCGGCAAGGTGAAGATCGAGCTCGACAAGCGCGACATGAAGTCCGATCCGATGCTGGGCGGCACCGTCGTCCAGGAGCTGATCAGCGACGGCGCGAACTTCATCGTCACCACCTGCGATACCGACGTGTCGCTGCCGGGCGCCCAGATCGCCGCCGCCAATGGCGTGCCGGTGATGAGCAGCTGCGGGGCGGATGCCGCCGGTCCGGGCCAGGTCCCCGACGGGTTCGGGTTCCTCAATGTGCCCGGTACGCTCACCCAGGGCGCCATGCTCGCCGAGCACGCGGCGTCGAAGGGCTACAAGAAGGCCTACACGCTGAAGTCGAAGAGCGAAGGCTACACCCACACGCTCGCCAACGCCTTCGAGGAACGGTTCAAGGAACTGGGCGGCGAGATCGTCGGGGCGGACTTCTATACGCTCGGCGACAACAGCTACCGCGTGGTCGCGACGAAAATGGTCAACAGCGACGCCGACGTGCTGATGACGAACACTTTCGTCCCCGACACCACCGCCTTCCTCAAGGACCTCGAGCGCCTCGGCAACACCAAGCCGCTGCTGCTCGTCGACGGCAACGATGCGCCGGTCGTCTTCGATGCCGGCCAGCAGCTCGAGCTGTCGACGATGGCGACCTACGGCGGCAACCGGACGCCCGGCTCCGCCTTCGAGAAGTTCGAGCAGGAGTACGTGGCGAAGTTCGGCGAGGAGCCGGAATCGCTGCAGACGGCCCTCGGATACGACCTCATCGTCGCGGTCGCCGCCGCGGTCGAGGCTGCCGGCACCTTCGACGGGGCCGCCGTCCGCGATGCGCTGAACCAGCTCGAGAACGTTCCCGGTGCTACCGGCATGATCACCTACAAGGACAGCCCGATCGGTCCCGGAATCCCGAAGAAGGACTACGCGATCGTGACATTCGACGTGCCCGGCAAGGCATTCGTCGTCGAGTCTGTCGGCTTTCCGGAGAAGTTCCCGGCGGTCAGGTAGAGCATCCCGGTTCATTCGCGCGCCGGCGGAGTCCACCGCCGGCGTGCCATCCCGCGGAGTTGGGTGGATGCGGCTCGAAGCCCGCGACATCGTCATGACGTTCAAGGGGCTGACGGCGCTCGATGGCGTCAGCCTGGAGGTCGAGCCTGGTGAAGTGCTCGGACTGATCGGGCCGAATGGCTCGGGCAAGACCACGCTGCTGAACCTCGTTTCCGGCGTCTACACGCCGACTTCGGGCTGCTTCGTCCTGGGTGAGCGGACGTGGAGCAGCATCGGGCTTCGGGCGGCTGCTCGCCTGGGCATCCGCCGGACCTTTCAGAACATCCGCCTGGCCGCCAGCCTGACCGCACTGGAAACCGTCGAGGTGGCTGCCGCATGGCTCAGCGATGGCGATCGGCGCGAGGTGGCTCTCGCCGCCTTGGAGGAGGTCGATATCATCGCCCATAGCGACCGCCTCGCACGCGAATTGCCCTACGGGCTGCAGCGCCGGCTGGAAATCGCGCGGGCGATCGCCGGCCGCGTGGCCTTCCTGCTGCTGGACGAACCAACGGCGGGTCTCAATCACCAGGAGTCCCAAGAGATCGTGCATCTGGTGCGCGGCATCCGCGACCGGCGCGGCTGCGGCGTCATCCTCATCGACCACGATCTCAAGGTGATCATGAATTCATGCGACAGGGTGGTGGTGCTGAACCAGGGCCGCCTGATCGCCTCGGGGGATCCCAAGACGGTGCGCAACGATCCCGAGGTCGTGCGAGCCTACCTCGGCTGAACGGCAAGGTGCTGAACCACACGCTACGCTCAATCTCCAACAGACCCGGCAAAAATTCGCGAAGGCTTGCAACCACCGGTCGGACCGTGCGTTGATGTCGTTGCAGGCTGGCCATGACACTGACATTCAGACAGCGCTACCTCACGCGCCCGGTTCTTCAGTGGGCGAAGACTGCACTTCCGTCGATGTCGGAAACGGAGCGGGCGGCCCTTGAGGCGGGTGACGTCTGGTGGGACGCCGAACTGTTCACCGGCAATCCCGATTTCTCGAAACTCCGCTCCACAAGAGCTGCACATCTCAGCGACGAGGAACGCGCGTTCCTTGACGGCCCGGTGCGCGAACTGTGCACGCTGGTGGACGACTGGAAGCTGACCTGGGAGGAGGGGGATCTACCGAAGGCCGCGTGGGATTTGATGCGCCGCGAGAAGTTCTTCGGGATGATCATCCCGAAGCAGTATGGCGGCCTCGGCTTCTCGTCCTTCGCCCAGTCCGAGGTCATCCGGACGCTGTCCAGCCGTTCCGTCACCGCCGCCGTGACGGTGATGGTGCCGAATTCGCTGGGTCCGGGCGAACTGCTGATGATGTTCGGGACGGACGCACAACGCGACCGGTGGCTTCCAGGTCTCGCCGACGGGCGGGAGATTCCCTGCTTCGGCCTGACGAGCCGGGAGGCCGGCTCCGATGCCGCCGCGATGACCGACACCGGTACCGTCTGTCGTGGAACCGACGAGGACGGCCGCGACGTTCTGAACATCCGCCTGAACTTCCGCAAGCGCTACATCACGCTGTCGCCGGTGGCGACGGTGCTTGGTCTGGCATTCAAGCTGGTGGATCCCGACCGCCTGCTCGGCGGCGAGGTGGAGCGCGGCATCACCGTCGCGCTGGTACCAACCGACCTCAAGGGCATCAGCCGGGGCAGGAGGCACCTCGCCGGAATGCAGTTCTTCCAGAACGGGCCGATCGAGGGCAAGGACGTCGTCGTGCCGCTCGAGGCGGTGATCGGCGGCCCGGAGCGGATCGGCCAGGGCTGGCCAATGCTGATGTCGGCTTTGGCGGCCGGCCGGGGCATCTCGCTTCCCGCCCTCTCGGCAGCGGCCGCCGCCTTCACAGCCCGCACGACCGGCAGCTACGCCCGGGTGCGGTCGCAGTTCGGCTTGCCGGTCGGCAAATTCGAGGGGGTTCAGGATCGGCTCGGCGTGATCGCCGGTAACGCTTACCTGGTCGACGCAGCGCGCAGGCTGACCTGCGCGGGAATAGACGAGGGCAGGGCGCCCGCCGTCATTTCCGCGATCATGAAGGCGCACGCGACGTTCCTGATGCGCGAATCCGTCATCGACGCGATGGACGTACATGCCGGGAAGGCGGTCATCGACGGGCCGCGCAACTATCTCGGCAGCCTGTGGCGGGCTTTGCCGATCGGAATCACGGTCGAAGGCGCAAACATCCTCACCCGCAACCTGATCATCTTCGGACAGGGGGCAATCCGCTGCCATCCCTGGCTGCTCAAGGAGATGACCGCGCTGGAGGAGCCCGACGCAGACAAGGCGCTTCAGGAATTCGATGCGGCGTTCTGGGGCCATGTCGGGCATTCGGCTGCGACGCTGTTCCGTGCCTGGGGACGGAGTTGGACGGGCGGCCGGCTCGCACCGGCGCCGGATGCCGGTCCTGTCAGGCGGCACTACCGCCAGATTTCCCGATATGCCGCCTGCTTCGCGCTCGCCTCCGACATGGCGTTGCTCACGATGGGTGGCGCGCTGAAGCGCAAGGAGTCGATCTCCGCCCGTCTCGGCGACGTGCTGTCGGAACTCTATCTCCTCTCCGCCGTGCTGAAACGTTGGGAGGATGATGGGCGCCACGACGCCGATCTGCCGCTGGTCGACTGGTGCATGGCGCGCGGCACCGGGCGGATTGCCGCCGCGCTCGATGACGTCCTGGCCAATTTCCCGAGCCGGCCGGCGGCATGGCTGATGCGCTTCGTCATGCCGCCCGGCACCAGGCGTGGGCCACCCGATGCGCTGACCCATGCCTGCGCGGAGATCCTGATGGAGCCGTCGGCGACGCGCGACCGGCTGACGGCGGGTCTGCATTTCGGCCTCGAGGGCGAACCGGTCAGCAATCTTGAGACCGCCTTCCGGCTGGTCGTCGAGAGCGAACCGCTGCGGCGGCGGCTCAAGGAGGCCAAGGTCGACATGGCCGCGGGACTGGAGCGCGGTATCATATCTCGTACAGATGCGCAGCGCCTCGCCGAGGCCGAGTCGGCGGTGGCGGAGGTCGTCGAAGTCGACGATTTCGCCGCAGCCGATCTCTCTGGTGCCCAGCCGAAGGCCGCCCGTGGGAAGACGGCCCGAATAGCCACCACGCGGCCGAAAAAGCCCGTCGAGACTGCGGCGACCAGCAGTGCTCCGGCCGTCGAGACCCCAGCACGCAAAGTGGCCCGCCGATGAGCGAACCGCCCGTCTACATCGTCGATGGCCTCCGCTCGCCGTTCCTGAAGGCGCGCGCAGGACCCGGTCCGTTCACGCCCGTCGACCTCGCCGTGCAATGCGGCCGTCCGCTGCTGCTGCGCCAACCCTTCCCGCCCGAGGAGATCGACGAGGTGATCCTCGGCTGCGTCAACGTCATCGCAGACGAGATGAACCCGGCACGGGTGGCGGCATTGCGTCTGGGAATGGGCGCGCAGATGACGGCCTTCACCGTGCAGATCAACTGCGGCTCCGGAATGCAGTCGATCGACACCGCGTTCCGCAACATCCGCGAGGGACGCTCCGAAATCGTGCTGGCCGGCGGTGCTGAGGCGCTCAGCCATTCTCCACTGGTCTACCGGCGCGATGCGGTCGAGTGGTACGCGTCGCTTGCAGCTGCAAAGTCGCCGATGGCCAAGCTCGCCGCTTTTGCGCGGATCAGACCGAGGTTCTTCAAGCCGGTGATCGGCCTCGAACGGGGACTGACGGACCCCATCGTCGAGCTCAACATGGGCCAGACCGCCGAGGTGGTGGCGCACCTGTTCGGCATCGACCGGACCGAGGCGGACGCCTATGCCGTCGACAGCCACCACCGGCTCGCCCGCGCGCAGG
>JAEYRQ010000247.1 GCA_023435545.1 Pseudomonadota bacterium
GCGCCGGCAAGACGACCCTGTTCAACTGCGTCACCGGAGACTTCCTTCCGACGTCCGGCACCATCCGCCTGTTCGGCGAGGACGTCACCCGGTTCCCTGCCCACGAGCGCATCCGCCGTGGCCTGCGCCGCACCTACCAGATCAGCCTGCTGTTCGGTGGGTTGACGGTCGCGGACAACGTCTACCTCGCCTGCCGCGGTGTCAGCCGCGGGCGATTCTCGTTGCTCAGGCCCAGGCGCGGCGATGTCCTGGTGGCGCGCGCGGCCGAACTGATCGAGGCCGTGCATCTGACCCCCTCCAGCCGGACGCTCGTCAGCGAGCTCAGCTACGGTCAGCAGCGCCAGCTCGAGATCGCTCTGGCGCTGGCCGGCGCGCCACGCTTGATCCTGTTCGACGAGCCGGCGGCGGGCCTGTCGCCGACCGAGCGGGCCGAACTGGTCTCGATCCTTACCGGCCTGCCCGCGCATATCGGCTACATCATCATCGAGCACGACATGGACGTGGCGCTGCGCGTCGCCGAGAGCGTGACAATGATGCACAATGGGCGGGTCTTCAAGGAAGGCACGCCGGCCGAGATCGAGAACGATCCTGAGGTCCAGGAGCTCTACCTGGGAGGCGGCCATGGCTGAGCGCGCAGGTCCGGCCGCCCTCGAGATCCGGGGCCTCAACGTCTACTACGGCGCCTCGCACGCCTTGCAGGGGGTCGATCTCAGGCTCGGTTCGGGCGTCCTGTCCGTCGTCGGCCGCAACGGCATGGGCAAGACGACGCTGTGCAAGGCGATCATGGGTCTCGTGCCCGTCGCCTCGGGCACGATCGTCTATCGCGGCCAGCCTCTTGTCGGCCTTTCCCCCGCCGAGATCGCCGGGATGGGTATCGGGTATGTCCCGCAGGGTCGCCGGCTGTGGCGCTCGCTGACGGTTGACGAGCATCTGCGCGTCGTTGCCGGGCGCAAGGGGGCGTGGACCATAGAGCGCATCTACGCGACGTTCCCCCGTCTCGCCGAGCGGCGCAGCAATGGCGGCGCCCAGCTTTCGGGCGGCGAGCAGCAGATGCTGGCGATTTCCCGTGCGCTTCTGCAGAACCCGCAGCTCCTGGTGATGGACGAGCCGACCGAGGGCCTCGCCCCGGTGATCGTCTCCCAGGTCGAGGACATGATGGTGCGCCTCGCCGAGGACGGCGAGATCGACGTCCTGGTCATCGAGCAGAACATCGGCGTCGCCTGCGAGGTGGCGCAGCAGGTCGCCATCATGGTCAACGGCCGGATCAACCGCACTGCTCCGGCGCGCGAACTGGCCACGGACCGCGACCTGCAGCAGCGCCTGCTCGGCGTCGGCCGGCACGGTCACGACGACACGCCGATGCCCGGCGAGACCGACGCACCGGCAGCGAAGGTACAGACGACAGGCGGTCCGGTCCGCATCTACCTGTCCAATCCGAAGCCGCCCACCCGCTGGTCGCAGCCGGTGCCAGTGGCGACCATCGAGCGGGCGGCGCGCATCGTCACCACCGCGCCGTCTGCCGCGCTCGCTCCGGCCCAGGCGGAGCTGCGCCCGCTCGCCGCGCCTGGCGCCGAGGTCGTGCTGGTTGCCGGCACGCTCGACACCAAGGGCGCGGAACTGCGCTACATCCGCGACCTGATCCGCGCCGCCGGCCTGCCGGTGAGGATGGTCGACCTGTCGACGACGGGCGGCCATTCCGGCGCCGAGATCCCCGCGCACCAGATCGCCGCCTTCCACCCGCGCGGGGCGGCAGGCGTTTTCACCGGCGACCGCGGCCAGGCGGTGGCAGGCATGACCGAGGCGTTCGCGCGCTGGATCGTCCGCCAGCAGGGCATCGCCGGTATCGTCAGCGCCGGCGGGTCCGGCGGCACGGCGATCGTCGCCCCGGCCATGCGGGCACTGCCCGTCGGGGTGCCCAAACTGATCGTCTCGACGGTCGCCTCGAGTGACGTGCGCAAGTATGTCGGGCCGGCCGACATCACCATGATGCACTCGGTCGCCGACGTTCAGGGTCTGAACGCGATCACCGAGGAAGTGCTCTCCAACGCCGCCCACGCGATGATCGGCATGGTCAAGGCGCGCCGCGCCGCCCGCCCGCGCGGCACCGCCAAGCCGGCGATCGGGCTGACCATGTTCGGGGTCACCACGCGCTGCGTCCAGCAGGTGGTCGAGGCGCTGCACCAGGACTGGGACTGCCTCGTTTTCCATGCCACCGGCATCGGCGGGCAGGCGATGGAGAAGCTTGTCGACGGTGGCAAGATGACCGGCGTCCTCGACCTGACCACAACGGAAGTCTGCGACATGATGATGGGCGGGGTCTTCCCCTGCACCGAGGACCGCTTCGGCGCCGTCATCCGCACCCGCATCCCCTATGTCGGCTCGGTCGGCGCGCTCGACATGGTGAACTTCGGTCCACCCGAGACCGTGCCGGACAAGTATGCGGGCCGAACCTTCTACGAGCACAATCCGCAGGTGACGCTGATGCGCACCACCGCGGAGGAATGCGCCGCCATGGGACGCTGGATCGGCGAGAGGCTGAATCGGATGGAGGGGCCCGTGCGGTTTTTCCTGCCCGAGGGCGGCGTCTCGGCGCTCGATGCGCCCGGACAGGCCTTCCACGACCCGGCGGCGCGCACTGCGCTGTTCCGCGCACTGGAGGACACGGTCCGCCAGACGGCGGGGCGCCAGCTTATCCGCCTGCCGCACAACATCAACGATCCGGAGTTCGCCGCCGCCGTTGTGGCAGCGTTCCTAAGCCTGCACGAAGGCCCGCGTCCGGTCCGCAGAAGGGATACCCGCCGATGAAGGATCGCACGCAGATCCTCGAGAAGTTCCGCGCCATGATCGCGCGCGGCGAGCCGATCGTCGGCGGGGGCGCCGGCACCGGCCTGTCGGCCAAATGCGAGGAAGCCGGCGGCATCGACCTGATCGTCATCTACAATTCCGGCCGCTACCGGATGGCCGGCCGCGGCAGCCTCGCCGGGCTGATGCCCTATGGCGACGCCAACGCCATCGTCGTCGACATGGCGCGGGAAGTGCTGACGGTCGTAAAGCACACGCCCGTCCTGGCAGGCGTCTGCGCCACCGATCCGTTCAGGAACATGGACGTCTTCCTGGACGAGATCGCCCGGATCGGCTTCGCCGGCGTGCAGAACTTTCCGACCGTCGGGCTGATCGACGGCACCTTCCGCGCCAACCTGGAAGAGACCGGGATGGGCTACGGCAAGGAGGTCGACATGATCTCCATGGCCCGCGCCAAGGGGCTGCTGACGACGCCCTACGTGTTCTGCGAAGACACGGCGGCGGCGATGGCCGGCGCCGGCGCCGACATCATCGTCGTGCATCTGGGGCTGACCACCGGCGGCAGCATCGGCGCGGAGACCGCGCTCAAGCTCGCCGACTGCCCCGCCATCGTCGATCGGTGGGCCGAGGCGGCGCTGAAGGTGAACCGCGACGCCATCATCCTGGTGCACGGCGGGCCGGTGGCGATGCCCGAAGACGCCGAGTTCATCCTGAAGAACACCACCACCTGCCACGGCTTCTACGGCGCCTCATCGATGGAGCGGCTGCCGACCGAGGTGGCGCTGACCAACCAGACTCGCGCCTTCAAGCGCATAACCGGGCGCTGAACAGCGGGCCAAGACGGGGAAGACACGACCAATGACCGGGCAACTCATCGGACAACTCATCCTCTGGCTCATCGTGGCGGTGGTCGTCATCGCCATAATCTACTGGGTGATGCAGTGGCTCTACCGCCGCTCCACCAAGGAGGTCGCCTTCGTGCGGACCGGCTTCCTCGGCGAGAAGGTGGTGATCGACGGCGGCGCGTTCGTCTGGCCGATCATCCACGACATCACGCCCGTCAACATGAACGTGCTGCCGCTGAAGGTGAGCCGCACCGGCACCGATGCCCTGATCACCAAGGACCGGATGCGCGTCGACGTCGAGGCGGAGTTCTACGTCCGCGTCCGGCCCGAACGCCGGGCGGTTGCGGTAGCGGCGTCCACCCTCGGCCGCCGGACACTGGAGCCCGAGCGGCTGCATGCGCTGCTGTCGGGCAAGTTCGAGAGCGCGTTGCGCGCCATTGCCGCCGACATGGACATGAGCGGCATGCACGAGAGCCGGGCCGCCTATGTCGCGCGGGTCCGGGAGCTTGCGCAGGAGGACCTGGAGAAGAACGGTCTCGAGCTGGAATCCGTCGCGATCCTCGACATCGACCAGACGGGGCTGGAGTTCTTCAATCCGTCTAACCGCTTCGACGCCGAAGGCCTCACCGAGCTGATCCGAGACATCGAGGCCAAGCGCAAGCTGCGCAACGACATCGAGCAGGACTCGATGATCCAGATCCGCACCCGCAATCTGGAGGCGGAGAAGCAGGCGCTGGAGATCGAGCGCGAGAGCGAGAGCGCCCGGCTCGAACAGGAGCGCGACGTCGAATTCCGCCGCGCCCAGCAGCGCGCCGAGCTCGCCCGCGAACGCGCCCAGCGCGAGACCGAGGCCGAGGAGGCGGAGATCACCGCGCGCGAGGTGATCGAGCGCAAGCGGATCCTCAACGACAAGGCGATCGCCGAGGAGCGCATCGCCTCCGAGCGCGAGATCCGCGCCCGCGAGATCGCCCGCCAGAGGGCGATCGAGGCCGACGAGATCGCCGCCCGCGAGGAGATCGAGAAGGCGCGCATCCTGCAGGAGCGCGTCGTTCGCGAGGCCCGCATCGAGAACGAGCGCGAGACCCAGTCCCGTGAGATCGAGAAGCAGCGGGCGCTGGAGGAGGCCGAGATCCTGGCCCGCGAGGCGACCGAGCGCGCCCGCATCGCCCAGGAGAAGGCCGTCACCGAGGCCCGCATCGCCAGGGACCGCGAGACCCAGGCCGCCGAGATCGCCCGCCAGCGCGAGATCGAGCAGGCCGAGATCGAAGCCGACGAGGCGACCGAGAAGCGCCGGATGGCGCGGACCCTGCTGATCAACCAGACCCGCATCTCCGGCGAGGAGAAGGTGCGGATGCAGGAGATCGCGCGCCAGAAGACGCTCGACGAGGCCGAGATCGCCGCCCGCGAGATCGTCGAGAGGGCGAGGATCGCCCAGGCGGCCGAGGTCAACGAAGCGCGCATCGCCGAGGACCGCCGCATCCGCGAGCTGGAGATCGAGCGGCAGAAGGCGGTCGAGGCGGCCGAGATCGCCGCCGGCCAGGCCACCGAGACCGCCCGCATCGCCCGCGAGAAGGAACTGGCCGCCGATCGGATCGCCGCCGACGCCGAGACCCGCGAGCAGGGCGCTGATCTCGATGCCGACGTTGGCCATCGACATCAAGAGGACGATCGACCAGATCGCGATCTTCGAGAGCAGCAGGAGGAGCTTCGCGGTGGTGGCGCGGCCGCGGTTGCCGTTCTCCTCGTCTTCCTGTTCCCGTCGCACCCACCGGGCGATCGCGTCGCCCACGCCGCGCAGCAGAAACAGCCCGACCTGCACGACGATCGCGAGCTGCGCGGCCACCGCGATCACCTTCTCGGCGCCGTCCGACAGCGTCAGGAGCTGGCTCCCCGCCCAGAGGGCGACCACCGTCACGCAGAGCCAGTTCGTCGCGTCGAGGATGCTCACGAGCACGTCGTCGATCGACGTCTCGGTGCGGTCGCTGAGGCGGCGGAGCTGGCTGACGGCGAGCGCCTTCACCACGCGCGCCGCGAGGACCACTGCCGTGG
>JAEYRQ010000336.1 GCA_023435545.1 Pseudomonadota bacterium
GTTCCGGCCGGGCGTCATGAGCCGGCTCGGGCTCGACAACGAGCGCCTGAAGGTCATCCGGCCCGAGATCGTCTACTGCTCGATCACCGGTTATGGCCAGTTCGGCCCGAAGGCACAAACCGCCGGCCACGACCTCAACTACATCGCCGAGACCGGATTGCTGGCACTGTCGCACGGCAGCGGCGCGCGGCAGGTCATCCCGCCGGCGCTGGTCGCCGACATCGGCGGCGGCACCATGCCCACCGTCGTCAACATCCTGCTGGCGCTGATCCGGCGGCAGACGACCGGCGAGGGAGCCTACATCGACATCGCAATGAGCGACACGATGTTCACCTACGCCTGGTGGGCCCATGGCATGGGTCACGCGTTCGGCGACTGGCCGGGCAACGGCGATTCCCTGCTCTCCGGGGGGTCGCCCCGCTACCAGATCTATCCGACCCGCGACGGCCGCTTCGTTGCCGTTGCGGCACTCGAGCAGAAGTTCTGGGAAGAGCTGTGCGAACTGATCGGGCTGGAACCGCGGCTGCGCGACGACGGTGTCGATCCGGCGGCAACCATTGCGGCGATGCGGGCGATCTTCGGCAACCGCTCCTCCGAAGACTGGGCAGCGTTGTTCGAGGGCAAGGACTGCGCGGCGAACGTCGTGCGGACCCTGGCGGAGGCTGCAAAGGATCCGCACTTCCTCGAACGTGGCCTCTTCGACCATGTCGTCGAGGGCGAGGCGGGAGCCCGCATACCGGCGCTGGTCGTGCCCGTGGCGCCCCAGTTCCGGGGGCCCTCCGAAACGCCGGCCGCGGCACCGGCGCTCGGCGCCGACAACGACCTACTCGACGGTGGCGAAGGGAAGTGAGCCGGAACCTGCATCGCCGCCAGCGGGCCGCATGAGGCGCGGCAGCGCGTAAGCCGGGGCGATGCCCTCCCGCAGCAGCGCGCGCCGCATCGGCCCGATCCCCGACAAGACCCCAAGCCCGGCGGCGCGCAGCGCCTGGAGCGGGACCAGATCTGACAGAAGTGTGCGGTTCAAGAGGTCCACGGCGCCCGCCCGTGAGACGACGTCCACGCGGCGGGCCGAGTCGTAGGCCGCGCAGACGCTGCTCCCGCCGACATCCTGGCCAGCCTCGAATGCGTCGCCGGTGATCTCGGCGATCATCGCGGCATCCCTCAGGCCAAGATTGAGGCCCTGGGCGCCGATCGGCGGGATCACGTGCGCGGCCTCTCCCACCAGTGCCACCCGCCCGGCGGCATAGCGGCGCGCGTTCAGGCCAGAGAGGCGATAAACACCACAGGGCGAGACGACCCGCACTCCGCCGAACAGGCGGTGCGACCGCCGCTCAACCTCCCGCGCGAGGTCCTCGGGCGGCATTGCTGCCAGCATCTCGACGATCCGCGGCGTGTCCACCCAAACGAGGCTGGAGCGATCCCCCGGCAGCGGCACCAGCGTAAACGGGCCGTTGCGGCCGTGGAACTCCGTGGAGATGCCGTGATGGGGTCGAGCATGCTCCAGATCGGTGACGAGTGCCGATTGGTCGTAGCTCCATTCGTCGACGACGATGCCTGCCGCCTCCCGGCACAAGGAGCGGCGCCCGTCGGCGGCAACGATCAGCGAGGCCCCGACGCGGCCGCCATCGGCAAGCAGGACGGCGGCCTGATGCTCGCCGGGATCGACGCCCGTCACGGTCGAGACGATGAGGTTCGCCGACGGTGTTTCTGCGATCCGCCGGCGCAGCGCGGACACAAGAACGCGATTGTGGATGTTCCAGCCAAAGGCGGGTTCGCCGATCTCGGTCGCGGAGAACTCGACGGTTGGCGCGCGCACGAGGCGGCCGGTATCGTCGATGATGCGCATCCGTTCCAGCGGCGCCGCATCCGCCTCGCAGTCCGCCCACACGCCGAGCCGGCGGAGCATGGTGACGGACGCGACCATCAGCGCCGAGGTGCGCCGGTCCATTGCGGGATCAGCCAGCGGATCGACGATCGCGACCTTCAATCCCGCTTCGGCGATGGCGAGCCCGGCCGACAGGCCGGCCGGTCCGCCGCCGGCCACCACGACATCGAACCCGCTCTCCGGGGAGTCCATTACTGTCTGTCCTTACGCGTCGCCTTCTCGAGGACATAGCGCGAAGCGACTGCCGCGTCACCGTGGCCGGAAGCCACCATTCCGATCCTGCGACATCGGCGTTTGCACCCTGCCATTGCATTCAGCAATGTTGCGTGATTGACCATGGCGGCAGGGAAGGCCCCATGCGCCCGGCCCGAACCAGGGAAGGACGATGAGCACTACATCCGGCGGCGGATTTCCCCATCTCGGGGCGGTCGAAGCGCGCGTTTCCGAAACGCTCGGGCGGCCTCGGATGGTGGCCTGGGTGTCCTTGGGGGTACTGGTGCTCCTCGCCTGGGCATATCTCGCCGTCGCGACGACGGCTGCCGGGCTCGGCGGCACGTTCGAGGCGCTCGGTCCAGGAATGAGCGGGTTTGACCGGCTGATCGGCGAATCCGGCCATCAGGCCGTTGTCTTCGCGGCCATGTCCGCAAATCGTTGGCTGGCGGCGCTGATCGCCGTCTGCGCGGTCTCGCCCGCCGACTGGACGGCTGCCGATCTGGCGCTGCACGTCTCGATGTGGCTGGCGATGGGCGTGGCAATGATGCTGCCGACTGCGGCGCCGATGATCAGGACCTATGCCGAGATCGCCGATACGGCGGCGGGGCAGGGCAGGCGGGTCGTCTCGCCGCTGGTGCTTGCCGGCGGATACCTGACCATCTGGTCAGCTTTCGCCATCGCCGCGACCGGCCTCGAATGGACACTGGGTCTTGCCGGCCTGGCCGCCGAGCCTATGGCAGCGCTTCCCGGCTGGCTGGCGGTCCTGGTGATGGCCGGGGCGGGCGCCTACCAGTTCACCGGCGTCAAGGCGGCCTGTCTCGTCAAGTGCGCGCGGCCGTTCCCGGTGCTGTTCTCCAACTGGACCGAGAGCACCGCCGGGGTGTTCCGTTTGGGCATGCAGCAGGGCGTCCACTGTTTCGGCTGCTGCTGGGCCCTGATGCTGGTAATGTTCGCCGTCGGGATGATGAACATCATCTGGATCGCCGGCCTCGCGATGGTGATGACGGCGGAAAAGCTCGTCGGCGCGCGCTGGTTCAGCTATGCCGTCGGAGTCCTGCTGCTCGCTTGGGCGGCAGCGGCCGCGTTCTCGCTGGCTACGGCCTGACAGGTTGGAAGGGAAGAAACGAGGGAGTAGGCGTTCGTGTCGGAGAAGTGGACGATCAACGGCGAACTCACACTGAGCTGCAACTGCACGGTCTTCTGCCCATGCGTCCTGTCTCTCGGCAAGCATCCCCCGACCGAGGGCTACTGCCAGACCTGGGCCGGCATCCGCATCGATGAGGGAGCCTTCGGCGACGTCGACCTCGGCGGGATCAACGTCGCGCTGGTGATGGAGATCCCCGGGCTGATGTCGCGCGGCAACTGGACCGCGGGGCTGTTCGTCGACGATCGCGCGGATATCCAGGCGGTGCGCGCGCTCACCCGCATCTTCACCGGCCGCGCAGGCGGCTCCACCGGCCTCCTGTCGATTCTCGTTGGCCGGTTCCTCGGCGTGCCGCAGGCGCCGGTGAGCTATACGGGCGAGGATAAAACCCGTATCGTGAAGGTTCCGAAGATAATCGACGGGGCGATAACCCCCGTGTCCGGGAGCAATGGCGGCGGCGACGTCGTGATCAGCAACAGCCAATACTGGATCGCGCCCGACATCACGGTCTGCCAGGCAGACCGCAGCCGGATGCGCGGATTCGGCAGGAACTGGGACTTCGCCGGTCGCAGCGCCGAGCTTTGCCGGATCGAATGGCGCGGCCCATGAGCGGCGGCGTGGCGACCCAGGAGCGCAGGCTGGCGGCTGCAGCGGTCCACGCGCTGACCGCATCCGGCGTCGTCTGGGCGTTCCTGGCGCTGGTGGCGGCGGTGCAGGGTGACTGGCCGGTCAAGTTCGCCTGGCTGGGCGTCGCGCTGTTCGTCGACGGGATCGACGGCCCGCTGGCGCGCAAGGTCGGCATCACACGCGTCCTGCCCGACTGGAACGGCGAGACGCTCGACCTCGTCGTCGACTACCTGACCTACGTCTTCATTCCTGCCTACGCAGCTGTCGCAGCCGGCCTGTTCCCGCCGAATTTCGGCCTGGTAGGGGCGGCGATCATATGCCTGTCGTCGGCTGCGTTCTTCGCCAAGCGCAACCAGAAGAGCAAGGACAACTACTTCATCGGCTTCCCCGCCGTATGGAACCTCGTGCTGTTCTACTGGATGGTGTTCGACGCCGGCCCGGAACTCGTGCTGGCCTCGACCATCGCGTTCGGGCTGCTCACCTTCTTTCCCATGCACTTCATCCATCCGGTCCGCGTGGCGCGCTTCCGCAACATGTCGCTGGCGATCACGATGGCTGCCTTCGTACTGGCGCTGGTCGCCATCCTGCAGGACCTGAACCCGGCGGACTGGGTCAAGGCCGGACTGGCCGGAGCACTCGCCTATCTGCTCGGCGTCAGCTTGTGGCGCACCCTGATCGGTAACCGGGACTGACCGGAACCGCAGGCAGCCCGCAGCCGTTTGAATGCCCGATCATAGTCCGGCGCGTCCGCGCCGTTCCCGGAGTCCCAAATGCTGGACCTGTTGGCCGATCCCAATGCCTGGGCGGCACTCGCGACGCTGACGGTCATGGAGATCGTGCTCGGCATCGACAACGTCGTCTTCATCTCGATCCTGGTGAGCCGGCTCCCCGCCGATCGCGCAAAGGTCGCCCGCCAGATCGGTCTCGGGCTGGCGCTGGTGTTCCGGATCGTCTTCCTGTTCGCGCTCACATGGCTGATGGGTCTCACCGCGACGCTGTTCAGCGTTCTGGGGGAGCCCGTCACCTGGCGCGACCTGATCCTGCTCGGAGGCGGCCTTTTCCTGCTGGTCAAGGGCACGATGGAGATCCATCACGGCATCGAGGGTGACGACCACGCAGCCTCGAGCAGGATGAATGCCGCCTTCGCCGTGATCGTCGCACAGATCATCGTCATCGACCTGATCTTCTCGGTGGACTCCATCATCACCGCGATCGGGATGGCCCAGCACATCGAGATCATGGTCACGGCCGTAGTCATCGCCGTCGCGGTCATGTACGTGGCCTCCGGCCCGGTCAGCGAGTTCATCAAGCTGCACCCGACGACCAAGATGCTGGCGCTCGCATTCCTTCTGCTGATCGGCGTCGCCCTGATTGCCGACGGGGCGGGCTTCCACATCCCGCGCGGCTACATCTACTTCGCCATGGCCTTCTCCGCCGGCGTCGAGTTCATCAACGTCATGGCGCGGCGCAGGCGCCTATCAAGCCGCGGAAGTCATTGACGCGTCAGTCGGCGACGAGCGGCAGCACGGGCGTCTTCTTGACGATACCGAGCGCAAAGCTCGACTCGATCGAGCCGACGCAGGCGAGCCGCGTCAGCTTGGTCTTCAGGAAGCGCTCGTACGCCTCTAGGCTCTCCACCGCAATCCGAAGCAGGTAGTCGCGGGTGCCCGTCATCAGGAAGCAATCGAGCACCTCGTCCCATCGCTTCACCGCGGCATCGAATTCGGCGAGTGCGTCCTCCGTCTGGCGCGTGAGCTTCACCGAGGCGAACACGTTGATCGGCAGACCATAGGCCTCCTGGTCGATCAGGGCGGTATATCCGCGGATGACACCCGTCTCCTCGAGCCGCCTGAGGCGACGCAAGCAGGGCGAGGCCGACAGCCCCACCTTGTCGGCCAGCGCCTGATTGGTGATGCGGCCGTCGGCCTGCAGTTCCCGGATGATCCGGCGGTCGATGGCGTCGATCATGTTCTTGCGCGATCCCCCCCTCGAAACGCAATTTCCTGTCGCGACTGATGCGCCGCGCGGCTCACTTCGCAATATCCGACCCGCTCCGATCGGCCAAGCTCCGGCATCGCGCGATCATGCTAGACTCCGCGCGGGAGAAGCGAGGAGCAACGGCCATGTCCCGCAGGACCCAGCATCACACGGCAGCCGACGCGACGTCGGCGCTCGACGTCGCGACACTTGAAATGCTGGAGCGCAAGGTGCTGTGGCTGTCGTCGTGGATCATCCACAACGCCAACCATATCCGGGCGAATGCCGACGGCCTCAAGGTTGGCGGCCACCAGGCGTCCTCGGCCTCGCTGTCGACTGTGATGACGGCACTCTACTTCCGCATCCTGCGACCCCAGGATCGTGTCGCCGTGAAGCCGCACGCGAGCCCGGCCTTCCACGCAATCCAGTACCTGTTCGGCAACCAGACGCGCGAGAAGCTGGAGGATTTCCGCGCATATGGCGGCGCGCAATCCTATCCCTCGCGCACCAAGGACGTCGACGACGTCGATTTCTCCACCGGCTCCGTCGGTCTCGGGGTCGCGATCACGGCCTTTGCCAGCCTGGTCCAGGACTACGTCCGCGCCCATGGCGGCATGAAGGACTGGCCGGAAGGCCGCATGGTCGCACTGCTCGGTGACGCGGAACTCGACGAGGGCAACATCTTCGAGTGCCTTCTCGAAGGCTGGAAGCACGACCTCAGGAACTGCTGGTGGGTGATCGACTACAATCGGCAGAGCCTCGATTCCGTCGTCTCCGACGCGCTCTTCCAAAAGCACGCAGACGTGTTCCGCGCGCTCGGCTGGGAGGTCATCACCATCAAGTACGGCAGGCGGCTCGAGGCCGCCTTCCGCAAGCCCGGTGGCAACGTCCTGCGCCGCTGGATCGACGAATGCCCGAATGCGCTCTATTCCGCACTGGTGTTCCAGGGCGGTAGCGCCTGGCGGAACCAGCTCCACGCCGACCTTGCCCGCGAACCGGAAGCGCTGAGGATCATCGACGCGCTCGATGACGACGCTCTCGCCCGCCTCATGGCGGACCTCGGCGGCCATTGCATGGAGAGCGTCGTCGAGGCCTTCGAAGGCGCTCCCGACGACAAGCCCGTCTGCTTCATTGCCTACACCATCAAGGGCCATGGTCTGCCGTTCCAGGGACACAAGGACAATCATGCCGGGCTGATGACAAAGGATCAGATGGCCGCCTACCGCTCGGCCAGTGGCATCGGCGAGGGGGAGGAGTGGGAGAAGACCGCCGGGCTCGGTATCGGCGAGGCCGAACTCGACGGCATCATCGCGCAGGTTCCTTTTAACGCCAGGGGACGCCGCAGGCTGGAAGCGGACCGCGTGCCCGTCGCGGCCCTGCCGCTGCCCACGATCCGCGGTTCCATGTCGACCCAGGAGGGCTTCGGCAAGATCCTCGATGGCATCGCCAGGGCCGGCGGCCCGCTGGCCGACCGGATCGTCACCACCTCGCCTGACGTCACCGTCTCGACCAATCTCGGCCCGTGGGTGAACCGTCGCGGCATCTTCGCGCGGGCGGTCCGCCCCGACGTGTTCCAGGAACGCAAGCTGATGTCGGCGCAGCGCTGGGACATGGGCCCCAAGGGCCAGCATATCGAGCTCGGCATCGCGGAGAACAACCTGTTCCTCACCCTTGGGGCACTGGGACTGTCGCATTCCCTGTTCGGCGAGCGGCTGCTGCCGATCGGCACGCTCTACGATCCCTTCATCGCGCGCGGCCTCGATGCACTGAACTATGCCTGCTACCAGGATGCGCGCTTCATCCTGGTCGCCACGCCCTCCGGCATCACGCTCGCCCCGGAGGGCGGCGCCCACCAGTCGGTCGGCACGCCGCTGATCGGCATGGCGCAGGACGGGCTGGCCTATTTCGACCCGGCCTACGTGGATGAGCTCGCCGTCATCCTCGAATGGGCCTTCGACTACATCCAGCGCGGCGGCAAGGCCGGGGCAGGGGAGTGGCTGCACGAAAAGGAGGGCGGCTCCGTCTATCTGCGCCTGTCCACGCGACCCGTCGACCAGCCGGTGCGCGAGATCGACGACGAGATGCGCGCGGGCATCCTCAACGGCGCCTACTGGCAGCGCAGGCCAGTCGAGGGCGCGAGCCTGGTGGTCGCCTATTCCGGCGCCGTCGCGCCGGAGGCCGCGTCGGCCCTCGGTGAACTGCTGCAGATCGAGCCCGGCGCCGGACTGCTGGCGGTGACCTCCGCCGACCGGCTGAATGCCGGCTGGCAGGCTGCGCAGCGCGCCCGCCAGATCGGCGGCGGCGCGCCGCCGTCCCATGTCGAGCGCCTGCTGGCGCCCCTTGCCCGCGATGCGCGCATCGTCACCGTCATCGACGGTCATCCCGCGACGCTGTCCTGGTTCGGCTCGGTGGCGGGTCACCGCGTCGAGGCGCTGGGGGTCGAGCATTTCGGCCAGACCGGCACCATCGCGGACCTCTACCGCCACCACCGGATAGACCAGCCGGCGATCGTCGAAGCGGGCCTGGCAACCCTTCCGAAAGGTCGGCGGCGCTGATACGGTCCGCCTCGCAATGGCGAGGAATCGACAGGAGGCGACGATGGTCCACGCGATCCGGGTGCACGAGACGGGTGGCCCCGAGGTGATGAAGTGGGAAGCCGTGGAGGTGGCATCGCCCGGCTCCGGTGAGATCGTCGTCAGGCACAAGGCCGTCGGCCTCAACTACATCGACGTCTATTTCCGCACCGGGTTGTACAAGGCGCCGACCATGCCCTTCACGCCGGGCAACGAAGGCGCGGGCGATGTTATTGCTATCGGCGACGGCGTCACCGACCTCAAAGTCGGCGATCGTGTCGCCTACGCGGCCACCATCGGCTCGTATACCGAGGAGCGGGTGATCGCGGCCGACAAGGTCGTGAAGCTGCCCGACGCAATCTCGTATGAGACCGGCGCGGCGATGATGCTGAAAGGCATGACCGCGCAGTATCTGCTCCGCAGAACATACAAGGTGGAACCCGGGACCAAGATCCTGTTCCACGCTGCCGCCGGCGGCGTCGGGCTGATCGCCTGCCAATGGCCCAAACATCTCGGCGCGACCGTGATCGGCACGGTGGGCTCCGAGGAGAAGGCCGAGCTCGCGCGCGCCCATGGCTGCGACCACACCATCAACTACCGCACCGAGAACTTCGTCGAACGGGTCAAGGAATTGACTGACGGCAAGGGCGTCGATGTCGTCTACGATTCCGTCGGCAAGGACGCCTATCCCGGCTCGATGGACAGCCTGCGGCCCCTTGGCCTCTGGGCGCTGTTCGGCCAGTCCTCCGGGCCGGTTCCGCCGATGGATCTCGGTATCCTGTCGCAGAAGGGCTGCCTTTACGTCACGCGGCCGACGCTGTTCGTCTACGTCGCCAAGCGCGAGGACCTCGTCGCCACCGCCAATGAGTTGTTCGATGTGGTCGCCAGCGGCGCCGTGAAGATCGAGGTCCATCAGACTTACGGCCTCAAGGATGCCGAGGCTGCCCACCGCGATCTGGAGGGGCGCAAGACCACCGGCGCCACGGTGCTGCTGCCCTGATCCAGCGGCACGCCGGCACCGCCGCCTTGAAACGGCCCCGATCACGGATAGAGTCATCGGCGTCCGGGGGCTCGGACACAACGCAAGCGAATCGGCCGGGAATGGTTGTTCCGGGCTTTCCGAGGTGACGATGCCCCCACACTTCTCCGTGCTTCCCGAAATCCGTTCGCTCGTAGCATGGATTGCGCTCTTCGGCCTGGCGGCTGCGGCACCGTCCGGGGGAGCTCTCGCCCAGTCCGGCATCCTCGCCCCTGGCGATGGCATTGCCACTCAGTTCTCAGGCCTGCGCCAGGGTTCGGGCGGAGCACCGCTGCCGAACCCCGACGGCGTCACGCTCCGCTCGCTGGGGCTGACGGCGCCCGGTTTTCCGGCCAACGGCTCGGTCTGGGACGACGCGCCGCTGATCTTCACGCTGACGGCGTCCGACATCGGCCAGGTCTTCGGCATCGCCTTCGACGACGCGGAGCCTGCCAACGCCTATCTCGCGGCCACCTCCGCCTTCGGCCTCTATCTGGACGCTGGCGGCCAGGACTGGGCGCCCGGTATGTGGGGCGAGGGCGGCGGCCCCGGAACCGTCTGGAAGCTGGACGCCGCCAACGGCTACCGTCCGACACCCTTCGCCGAGGTCGGCGACGCGACCGGCAACGGCGGCGCGGCGCTTGGGGCAGTCTCCTTCGACGCCTGGAACCGTCAGCTCTTCGTCTCCGACCTGGAGAGCGGCCTGATCCACCGCCTCGACCTCGAGACTGGCGAGACCGTGCAGGTCTTCGACCATGGCCTCGACGGCCGCTCGTATTTCCTCGACGTGACGTCCGGCCAGTATCTGGTTCTCGACGTGGTTCCGCAGGACATGGAGGCAGCGCCGCACTTCGAGAACTGTGTTGATGCAGAGGGCAACGAGGCCGCTTTCGCTGAGACGCCCGGATGCTGGAACTACGCGGACTTCCGCCGCCGCGTCTGGGGGCTCGGCATCCAGCGCGACCCGATCACCGACACCGTCCGCCTCTACTACGCGGTGTGGGGCGGCACCGGCTTCGGCAATCCGGAATGGGACACCGCCGGTGACGATGCGCGGACCAGCGTCTGGTCGGTCCGGCTCGATGGCAATGGCGGCTTCGATCTGACAGATGTGCGCCGCGAGTTCATCGTGCCGCCGGTCGAGGACACCGGCGAGGAAGCCGTCCAGACGGAGACGCCGGCCGTCACCCAGATTGCGTTTTCCTCCGACGGCGGCATGGTGATCGCCGAGCGTTCCGGCCCCGACCCGGTCTTCACGGCCAACGAGACGCGGATCGTCGCGCCGGGTGGCGCTCGCGTGCTGCACTACGTGCGCGGCGAGGACGGCATCTGGGAGCCGGATGGCCGCTACGATGTGGGCTTTCCCGAGCGGGGAGCCGAGGCACCCCCCTTCATCCGCGCGAACGCCTCGGGGGGCGTCTCCTACGGCCATGGATACACCGAGGATGGCGCCATCGACCCTGCAGCGCAGGATGCCACCGTCTGGATGTCCGGCGATCCGCTCTGCGACGTCACGGCGCCCTGTATCGATCCGGCAACGGGGCAGGCAAGTATCGAGGGACCGATCGGCGGCCTGCAGGGAACCCCCGCTGCGGCCATGGTCGATCTCGTCGCGCCGGTCACGGTCCAGGCCTATCCCGCAGGCGGCGGACCGGTCACCCAGCCTGAGGGGCCGCTCACGTCCTATATCGTTCCGGCGGCTGGCAGCGGCGTTCTGGTCGGCGCGATGGGCGGCATCGAAATCTACCGTGGCGCCCCCCCGACCCAGATCGTCGAATTGCCGACCCAGGAGGCGCCAGCAGTGGAACTGCCGCCGGAAGCCACGCAGGATCTGCCGACGCCGCTTCCCGACCTGGCGGTCGCCAAGACCGGCTTCGGGACCTGTCGCCCCGGAGAGGACTGCATCTACGAGATTTCCGTGACCAACCGGGGTCCGGTGGACTATCTGGGCCCGATCCTGCTGACCGACACGATCGGCGCGCCGGGGGTGTCCTTCACGAGCGCCGGCCCGGAGCCCTGGATATGCTATCCGGCCGACGGCAACGTCTACTGCCTGCATCCGACGACGACGCTGCAGCCCGGCCAGCAGCTCACCTTCTCAATCGCCCTGCAGCCCGGCCAGAACCATCGCGAGCCGCGGCTCAACAACTGCGCGGCGGTGACCTGGCTCGGCCGCCAGGGTCGTGATCGGATTCGCGCCGTCCAGGCGGAACTGCAGAAGCGCGGCTTCGATCCGGGCACCGTCGACGGCCTGATGGGACCGAACACGGCTGCCGCGATCCGCGCGGCCGAGAGCGCATCGGGTCTGCCTGTCACCGGCAATAT
>JAEYRQ010000352.1 GCA_023435545.1 Pseudomonadota bacterium
GGATGTGCGTTCTTGTCGGCGCCCGGCAGCGGGATCGAGGAGAACAGGCCGCGGGTATAGGGGTGGCGCATGTCGTTGAAGACGGTGCGGATGTCGCCGACCTCCACCGCCTCGCCGGAATACATCACCGTGATCCGGTCGCAGGTCTCCAGGATCAGCCCCAGATTGTGCGAGATGTAGATCATCGACGTGCCGAACTTCTCGGCGATCTCCTTGATCAGTTCGACGATCCCCGCCTCCACCGTCACGTCGAGCGCCGTCGTCGGCTCGTCGAGCAGCAGCAGCTTCGGGTTCGACAAGAGCGCCATGGCGATGACCACACGCTGCTGCTGACCGCCGGAGATCTGGTGCGGATAGGAATCCATGATCCGCCTGGGGTCCGGCAGGTTGACGCTCGCCAGCATCTCCTCGGCGCGTGCATAGGCCTCATCGCGTGTCGCACCGTCGTGGTAGATCGGCACTTCGGCGAGCTGGTCGCGGATGCGCATCGCCGGGTTCAGCGAGGCCATCGGCTCCTGGTAGACCATGGCGATCTTCGAGCCCCTGAGCGAGCGGAGCTCCTCCGGACCCATCGTCCGCATGTCGCGGCCCTCGAACAGGAGTTCGCCGCCGACGATCCGGCCGTTGCTGCCCAGATACTGCATGATGGCGAGCGCCACCGTCGACTTGCCGCAGCCGGATTCGCCCACCACCCCGTGGGATTCGCCGGGCATGAGCTTCAGGTTGAAGTCGATGACGGCCGGGATCTCCCCCGCGCGGGTGAAATAGGAGATCGAGAGGTTGCGGCACTCCAGGACGGGGGTCTGGTCGAGCATGTCACGCAACTCCGCTTGTCTGTCCGGTCGACGTGTTCCGCTTCCGGCCGAAGAAATCCGCCGCCGTCATCCCGGCCGGAGCGAAGCGAAGAGCCGGGATCGGGGCTCGGCAAGCGTGATGCCCTCCCGATCCCGGATCGGCCTGCGGCCGTCCGGGATGACGGAGGAGGTTTGCAGGTGTCGGACTCGTTGAGCGGTCCATGCCTCCCCCTCAATCCCGCATGCTCATTTCGCGCAGTCCGTCGGCCATCAGGTTGAAGCCCAGGATCAGCGTCGAGACGGAGGCCGCCGGGATGATCAGCATGTAGGAGAACTTGAAGATCAGCGCGGTGTTCGCCGCCTCGCGGATCATCAGGCCCCAGTCGGGATCGGGCGGCTGCAGGCCGAGCCCGAGGAATGTCAGCGTCGTGATGGCGACCGTCGTGTAGCCGAGCCTGAGGCAGGCATCGACGATGATCGGCCCGCGCACGTTGGGCAGCATTTCGACGACCATGATCCAGATCGGGTGCTCACCGCGGGTCTGGGCGGCATAGACGTAGTCGCGCGACTTGATGTCGAGGGCGAGCCCCCGGACGATGCGCATGATCGCCGGCGCCGAGGCGAAGGTGACCGCGATGACGATGTTGAAGCCCGACTGGCCGAGATAGTTCAGGATCAGGATGAACAGCACCATCACCGGGAACGACAAGATGATGTTGGAGATGAACGAGATCACCTCGTCCCACCAGCCGCCGAGATAGCCGGCGATCAGGCCGAAGGCGGTGCCGACCACATAGGCGACCAGCGTCGCGGTGACGCCCCACACGATCACCCGCTGGCAGCCCCAGATGGCGCGCGACAGCATGTCCCGGCCCTTGAAGTCGGTGCCGAGCCAGTAGAACACGCCGTTGCGCTCGGTGAAGGGCGGGGTGAACGGGGCAACCGGCTGGTTCGGATCGAGCAACGGCAGGAACGGTGCCGAGACCGCCATGAGCATCCAGAAGAACACCAGCGTCGCGCCGATCACGGCGACCTTGGATTCCGACCAGGCCCGCATCGCCAGCACGTAGAGCAGCAGCGTCGCGGGGATCGCCGGCATCAGCAGCATCTCGCCCAGATCGCCGATATGCCGGTCGAACAGCACGAAAACGACCAGCGGCACCCACATCAGCAGCACAAGCACGATCACCGGCTTCGGCCGCGACAGCCGCGCGAGGATCGACGGTGCGGCGGGAGGAGCGGAGACGGTCATGGTCATGGCGTGTCTCTAGCTGAACCTGATGCGCGGATTGAGCAGCGTGTAGCCGACGTCCGAGATGATCTGCGAAAGCACGGCCACGAACACGGCGGCCAGCGTCGCCGCCTGGATCACGTAGATGTCGCCGAACAGCGCGGCATCCAGCAGCAGCTTGCCGAAGCCGTTGTACTGGAAGAACACCTCCACCACGACGACGCCCGACAGAAGCCAGTTGAGCTGCAGCACGATCACGGTGAACGGGGCGATCAGAGCGTTGCGCAGCGCGTGGCGGACGATGACCCGGGAGTAGGGGATGCCCTTCAGGACGGCGGTGCGGATGTATTGCGAGGTCATCACCTCGGCCATCGAGGCGCGCGTCATCCGGGCCACGTAGCCGAAATCGTAGATGACGAGCGTCGCCACCGGGAGCACGAGCTGGCGCCAGTCGAAGCCCTGCGTCATCGCCGACTTGGTCGGCAGCCAGCCGAGCCCCAGCGCGAATATGACGGTCAGGAAGATCGCCGTCGCGATCTCCGGGATCGAGGTGGTGAACACCGAGATGAAGGAGAAGGTGCGATCCTGCACCGAGCCTTCTTTCATGCCCGCCAGGACGCCGGTGACGAGCGCGATCGGAATCATCAGCGCGAAGACCCAGAAGGCGAGGATGCCGGTGTTGATCAGGCGCTCGACGAGAAGGGGTCCGACGGCGGTGTTCTTCTCGAAGGAGAAGCCCAGATCGCCGCGGAAGACGTTGCCGACCCAGTCGAGGTAGCGCTCGTAGAAGGGGACGTTCAGCCCCTTCTGTTCGAGCCAGTTCTCGTAGGCCTCCTCGGTCAGCGCCCGGACGCCGAAGCCGCCCAGTTCGTTGACCGCGATCTGCTTCTTGAACTCGGGGCTGTCGAAGACGACGAACAGCACCAGCGAGACCACCGCCATGATGAGCAGCATCTGCCCGAGCCGGCGGGCCAAGAGTTTCAGCATGCGCTGCCGTCCCCTCCACTAGCCCGGCCCGCGGCCGGTGTCCTCGGGGGAACGACCGTACCCGGGCGGGTTCCACGGCAGTCAGGCCGCGCCCGGTGGCGCGGCCGCAGTCGCGATGTCGTCAGCTGTCGAGCCAGACCTTGTTGAACTGGTGGTACTGGGTCGGGTGCGGCGGGAAGCCGTGCACCCGCTTGGTGGTGATGGTGAACACCGGCCGCCAGACCGGCTGCACCATGACGGCGGCGTCCTGCAGGATCTTTTCCGCCACCTCCATCTTCTGCCGCCGCTCCTCGACGTCGAGCGTCGCCTCGGCGTCGTCGAGCGCCTTGTCGAACTCTGGATCGGAGAATGCACTCTCGTTCCAGGGAACGTTGGAGCGATAGCCGAGCGACAGCACCATGGTGCCGAGCGGCCGGTGGGTCCAGGCGGTGATGCCGAACGGTGTCGAGTCCCAGATCTCCCAGTAGCGGGAGGCGGGGATGACGTTGATGTTCAGCCTGATGCCTGCGTCCTTCAGCTGGTCGCGCATGATCTCGCAGACCGTCTGGTGCCACGGCCCGTCGGTATTGCCGCAGTCGATGGTGAGCTCGATCCCGTCCGGATAGCCGGCCTCGGCGAGCAGCGCCTTGGCGCCTTCGACGTCCCGTTTCATCTCGGGCAGCCGGTAGTACTCGGGGTGAATCGGCGAAACGTGGTGGTTCTCGCCGATATCGCCACGGCCCTGGAACACCAGGTCCTTATAGACCGAGTTGTTGCAGGCCATCACCACGGCCTTGCGGACGCGGACATCGTCGAACGGCTTTTCGGTAACGCGCATCCGGGCGGTGACAGTCTGCGCCGTGCGGGCCTCGATGATGTTGCCGTCCAGCGCCTCGGCAAGCGGATACTGCTCGATCCCGAACTCGTAGATCGTGTCGAGGTTGCCGGAGGCGAACTCGGTGAGCTGGTTGTCCTCGTCGAAATTGTAGTAGTGGATCTCGTCGAGATAGACCTTGCCGCCCCAGTACTCGAACGGCTTTCCACCGGCCTCCTTGACCCGCGTCAGGGTGCAGCGCTCGCCGACCTTGAGTTCGCCCAGCGTGTACGGGCCGGTGCCGATCGGGTTGTCGGAGAACGGCGGCTTGAACGAGCGGTGCACGATCGCCGTCGGGTAGTTGTAGAGGTCCTCGGCAACCGACAGGACAGGCTTGGTGAGGTGGATCGTTACGGTGTAGTCGTCGACACGCTCGATCGAGCCGGGGATCATCGACTTTACCCCGTCCTTCTCCTCGACCATCGCCGCGAAGGTCGACAGGCCGATATTGGACGATGCCGTGTCGGCGTTCATCCAGCGCTCGAAGTTGAAGATCACGTCGTCGGCGTTGAACGTGTCGCCGTTGTGCCAGACGATGCCCTGGCGCAGCTTGAAGGTCCACGTCTTCAGGTCGTCGGAGGCCTCCCAGCTCTCGGCCAGCATCGGCTGGGTAACGTTGTCGGGCGTGGTGAAGGTCAGATACTCGAGGATGTGGCGGGTCTGATTGGACATCTCGACCCAGGAATAGGTGGCCGGATCGTCCATCCTCTGGACCTGCATCCCGACGCGCAGGATGCCGCCTTCCTTGGCGTTGGTGTCGTCCTGCGGGAAGGGCAGGTCGGCTTGCTGGGCAAAGGCCGGCTTCAGTCCGGCCATGGAATAGGCCGCGCCGGCCGACAGGCCGAGCAGCGCGGCGATGCGCACGAATTCGCGGCGGCTCATGCGGCCGCGATCCATGAGATCCCGCGCCTCGTGCACCTTTGGATGGATGCGGCGCGGAGTGTCATTCTTGGTCATCGGTATTGAACCTCCCGTTAGCGGCGGCCGCATGACCCGTCGTCTCCCGCTCCCCTTCAGGCTCTTCTCGCAGGGGGCGACGCGTCACGCAGATTGCGGTCGATTGCGTCGTTTCTCGAACAAGGCTGACGCAGCCTAACATGCGGGCCCCGCAAGTCCGCAATACCGCGAAGACAAGAAATGCTTCGATTGCGACCTGTCCCGGCGGTTCCGCGACCTCGCCTCACCAGCCAGAGCAAACCGGCTTGGATTCGGGGATTTTTCGCTGCAGCGTAGCAGGATTGGGAGTTTGCAGGCGTCGTCTGGCAGTCACGAATCCGACATCTGCCCGTGCGCCCATCCTCGGTCGGGAGCCACATCAGCATGACGCTCGAAGCACCCGTTACGCCGGTCGAGGGCACCGGCCGAAGGGCCGGCCGGGGCGGCCGGACGGGGCGCGCGCATGCGATCCCGCAGAAGCCATTCCGCCAGCCGCGTATGCTCTACCGGCCGGTCGAGGCTGTCAGCGCCGACGAACTGGAGGCCATCCACGACGCCTCGCTGACCGTGCTCGAGGAGATCGGCATGGACTTCCTCCACGAGGAAGCCAGGGCGATCCTGAAGCTCGCCGGTGCCGACGTCGATCCGGGCTCCGAACGGGTGCGCATCGACCGCGGCCTGATCGCCGAGGCGCTGAAGACCTGTCCGCCGGAATTCACCCTGCACGCCCGCAACCCGGAGCGGAACGTCCGCTTCGGCGGCAACTGGGTCGCCTTCGCCCAGATGGCGAGCGCGCCGAACTCGTCCGACATGGAGGGGGGGCGTCGGCCGGGCAATCAGGAGGACTTCCGCAAGGCGGTCAAGCTCGCCCAGTCATTCAACATCATCCACCTGACCGGCGGCTATCCGATCGAGGCAATCGACCTGCACGCATCGATCCGGCATCTGGAATGCCTGCGCGATTTCGCGCCGCTGACCGACAAGGTCTTTCACTGCTATTCGCTTGGCCGCGAACGTAATGTCGACGGCATCGAGATCGCCCGCATCGCCCGCGGTGTCACACCGGAGCAGCTTGACCGTGAGCCGTCGGTCCTGTCGATCATCAACTCCTCCTCGCCGCTGCGCCTCGATACGCCGATGCTGCAGGGCATCATCGAGATGTCGAGCCGCAACCAGGTGATCGTCATGACGCCGTTCACGCTGGCCGGCGCGATGGCGCCGGTGACGGTGGCGGGTGCGCTGGTCCAGCAGAATGCCGAGGCTCTGGCCGGTATCGCCTTCACCCAGCTGGTCAGGCCGGGCGCGCCGGTGGTCTATGGCGGCTTCACTTCGAATGTCGACATGAAGTCCGGCGCTCCTGCCTTCGGCACGCCGGAATACATGAAGGCCTGCCTGGTCGGCGGCCAGCTCGCGCGCCGCTACAACCTGCCCTACCGCACCTCCAACACCTGCGCGGCCAACGCGGTAGATGCGCAGGCCGCCTACGAGTCCGTCTTCTCGCTGTGGGGCGCGATCATGGGCGGCGGCAACTTCATCAAGCACGCGGCCGGCTGGATGGAGGGCGGACTGACCTTTTCGTTCGAGAAGTTCATGGTCGACGTCGACACCCTGCAGATGGTGGCGGAGTTCCTGAGCCCGCTCGTGGTCGACGACGACACGCTGGCGCTGGAGGCGATGCGCGATGTCGGGCCGGGCGGCCACTTCTTCGGCACGCCGCACACCCAGGCACGCTACCGCGACGCCTTCTACGCGCCGCTGATCTCCGACTGGCGGAACTTCGAGTCCTGGCAGGAGGCCGGCTCGCCGACCGCGCTGGAGAAGGCCAACCGCCTGTGGAAGGAGACCCTCGACCGCTACGAGGCCCCGCCCCTCGATCCGGCGATCGCCGAAGAGATCGATGCCTATGTGGCGCGGCGGATTGCCGAAGGTGGCGCGCCGACGGACTATTGATCCGGCCGTACCGGATCCTCCCATGATCAAGAGGTTGCCATGAAGACGCACGCACAGGCCGTCGTGATCGGCGGTGGAGTGGTGGGGTGCAGCGTGCTGTACCACCTGATCAAGGCCGGCTGGCGCGACGTCATGCTGATCGAGCGCTCGGAACTCACCTCGGGCTCGACATGGCATGCCGCCGGCGGCTTCCACACGCTGAACGGCGATCCGAACGTCGCCAAGCTGCAGGCTTACACGATCGGGCTCTACAAGGAGATCGAGGAGATCTCCGGCCAGTCCTGCGGCCTCCACCTGACCGGCGGCCTGCAACTCGCCGGCACGCCCGAGCGTGTCGAATGGCTGAAGATGGCCAAGGCCCGCGGCCGCTACCTCGGCATGGAACTGGAGATCATCTCGCCGAGCGAGGCGAAGGATCTGCTGCCGCTGATCGACGAAAAGCATTTCGTCGGCGCCCTGTGGGATCCGCTCGAAGGCCATCTCGACCCGTCGGGCGTGACACATGCCTATGCGAAATCGGCCCGCAAGCTGGGCGCTGAGATCGAGCGCTTCACCAAGGTCGAGGACATCGTGCGGCGGCCGGACGGCGCGTGGCGCGTGATCACCGACAAGGGCGAGGTGGTGGCCGAGCACGTCGTCAACGCCGCCGGCCTGTGGGCGCGCGAGGTCGGCCGCATGGTCGGGCTGGAACTGCCGGTGCTGGCGATGGAGCACATGTACCTCATCACCGAGGACATGCCCGAGGTCGGCGAGTGGAACGCCAGGACCGGCACGGAGGTGATCCACGCGGTCGACTTCGACGGCGAGCTCTACCTGCGCCAGGAGCGCG
>JAEYRQ010000375.1 GCA_023435545.1 Pseudomonadota bacterium
GGCGCTCCTCCGCCATCGATCCCACCCCCCGGCCGAGCGGGAAGAAAGTCGGCTGCGAAATGACACCGCCGAGCCGGAACGGCACGACATTGCCGGCGGAGAAGACGTTGCCCTTGGCGCTCGGGACGTAGCCGCCTCCGCCACCACCAGACAGTCCGCCGCCTCCGAACAGCCCGCCGATCATCGTCGCCAACGATCCCCGTTCGCCGAGGAAGGCCGCGCGCAGCTCCGCCTCGGCCAGGGCGATCACAAGCCGCTTCAGCACGTCGATCGCCTCCTCGCCGCGCATCGCCACGGCAATGAAGGAGGCGGCGAGCTGGGCGTTGACGTCCCGCTGCGCGGCAGCGAACTCGTCCTGCGCCTTGGTCAGTTCGTCCTGCTGCCGGCGCGCGTCCTGCATCGCCTGCACGGAGTCGACGATCGCCTGCGTCTGCTCCGCCGTCGCCGCCGCGCCGGCCTGCCGCAGGTAGATGTTCAGTTCCTGCGCATCTGCGCTCAGGCCCAGCTGCGCGGTCTCGAACCGGATCTGCGCGATCAGCTCCTCGATCCGCTGCCGCTCCCGATCCGCAGCCTCGGCATCGCGGTCGCGGCCGGCCGCGCGCTCGGCATAGACGTCGCGCGCCGTCGCCAGCAGCCGCTGGTGCTCCTCCTGGGTGATCTCGCCGGCTTCAAGTGCGCGGGAGAGGTGCTCCTCCGCTTCGGCGAGCCGCATCGCCTGTGTGACGCCGGCCTCGCGCAGCCGGTTGATCTCGGCCTGCCGCGCGGGGGCGTTCGGATCCGACGTCCCCGTCGGCGTGGAGCCGCCACGCGTGAGCTGGGCCATGCGCTCCAGCACGCGCGACGCTTCGGCATCGAGTTCCCGCAGGTCCTCCATGCGGCGCGCGATCATGTCCTCGGCGCCGGATCCGAGGCTGCGCTCGAGGAAGGTCAGTTCGCCGCGCCCGATGCGCTCGATGTCAGCGTTGAGCGCGTCGCGCGCGCTGTTGATCTCGCCGAGCCGCCGCTCCAGCCCCGGCAGGAAGGTGCTCTCCTCGATGTCCCGCGTCGCATCGATCACGGCGCGGATCGAGACGGCGACGTCGGCAATCGCCTTCGCCACCGAGACGGCCACCGGCGCCAGATCGATGAAGGCCTGCTTCAGGTTGACGTCGATCACCTTCCAGGCGACGTCGAGCTCGTTGGAGAGTTCCTCCGACCGGGCGATCAACGACCGGTCGACGATGATGCCGAGCCCCTCCGCCCGCGCCGCGAAGTCGTCGAGGCCGTCCGCCCCGTCCTTCAGGATCCGTACCAGCCGCACGCCCGACTCGCCGAACGCCGCCTTGGCGACGGCGGCGCGCTGGTCGGCGCCCGTCGCATCGCGCACGGCATCGGCGACCAGGCGCAACCGTTCTTCCTGCGACTCCGCGAGCTGGATCTGCCGCAGCAGTTCCGGGTTGGTCCGCCCGAGCATGGTGGCGAGCTCTCCCTGCCCGCGCGCCGCGTCGCCGACCCGGATTGTGAAGGCGGTCATTGCCTGGTCGATGCCCTCGACGCCCTCCTCCAGAGCTGCGAAGCCGAGCACCTGGTAGAGGTCGGTCGACACGCCGACGTCGCGGGCCGCCTTGCCCAGCCGATCGAACTCGGCGACCGCATCCTTCGCGACCCGCATCGCCGTGCCGAGCGCCAGCCCGATCGCCCCGAGCCCAGCGGCACCCGCGATCCCCGCCGGGCCGAGCGCGGTCAGCACCCGGCCGAGCGGACCAGCGGATCGCGCGAGCCGATCGACGCCGCCGCGCACCTCCTTCGCCGCGCCATCTACGGCCAGCAGCCCGCGCGAGGCCGGCTGCCCGGCCCGCTCGATCCGCTTCAGCGCGGCCTCGCCATCCTTGCCGAGCTGCTGCAGCGCGCGCCTGACGGTCTCGCCGTCCGTCACGGACAGCCGGACCGCGACGCCGCCACCCTGCCGGTTACGCGCCATCGGGTTTATCTCCCCTCGTGAGGGTGTTCATTCCCGGTCGCTCCGCTCCGAGCCTCTTGCGGCCTCGCGGGCGCGCGCCATGCCGGCCACCAGTCCCGGCTCGGCCAGGCCAACAAGGCGGCGCACAACGCCGAGATCGGCCTCGCCGGGATCGACCCGTGCGAGCGCCGCATCGAGGTCGATGCCGGTCAGCGAAGCCCCCATGCCGGCATAGCGCCAGGCCCCGCCCTGCATCAGCACGTCCTGCGCGACGATGCCTTCCAGGCTCAGCGGGGCGTGCTCGCGAACCGGGCAGAGCCGGCCGTCGTGCCCTCGCCCGCCCCGCGCGCAGGCTTCGCCCGCTTCCGCGCAGCCCCTGCAGTAGGCAGCGCCCCCGCCGGCGAGCCAGTCGACGAGGGCGCGGAGGCGTTTCCCTCCGCACTCACGGCATTGAGGTGGGCGCCCGCAGCCCCCCAGAAGCCGGTGCGGACATCCGGAAACAGCAGGAACAGCCGCGCGATCCAGTCGCGCTCCGGCGGCACCGGCTCACCGGTGTCCGGATCGGCCGGCCCCTCCCAGTCGTCGATCAGCATGACGCCGAGCTCGATCGACGCCAGCAGTTCCGACATGCCGATCATCATGCCCGGCTCGCGGGCGATCCGGTCGGGATCGCCGGGGATGCCGAGTTCGGCCATCACGTCGGCACCGTCGATCATCGCGGTCAGCTTGCGGGCCGCAGCCTGCCGCGCCGCCGTCTCGTGGACGCTGGTCATGGGGCGGACCTTCATCCGCACCCCGCGCGGCAGGTCCTGCCATACGGGATCGCTGGACGGGTCGATCAATCGCAGCACCATGTCAATATTCCTCGATCGCGTTGATGAGGGTCGCGGTCAGCATCGGCGCGGCGCCGGTCTGTTCGGCCCGCCCGTTCATCTGCACCTCGATCCCGCCCGGCCCCTCGATCGGAATTCCGCCGCGCTCGAAGCGCACCGCCGACCAGGCGAGCACCAGCTTGTGCCCCGACACCGACCCCGGATACTCGATCTCGACCGTGTGGGTGAGGCCGTCGCCTTGCATCTCCGCGAAGGTGTCGTCGACGTAGCGCACCCGCGGAGTGAGGCTGGAGACCGCGAACTCGTCGAGGTCGAAGCCGGCGATGAGCCCGTCCTGACCGACGAATTCGCGCGGCGTCGGGCGGTTGTCGTAGGTCGCGTCCAGCGACAGGCAGACGCCGGTGATCGTCGAATCGACCCGGACAATGCCGCGGGACGCGGGGACGCGGGCAAGCGCTAGGGCGGTCTGCGGAGAGCCTGCGCCGCTGGAGGTGAGGCGGTTGGTCTGCTTGTGGACGAGATCGAACTCGGCGCGGCGGAAGCCGCCCTCCCCGCCCGCGACCCGAAACCGGCCCGCCGCCACCAGGCACCCAATGTGCTGGTGGAACTTGCCGGCCCGCTTCATCACCTCGATCGTCCGGTAGGGAAGCGCCTCGCCGCCGGAGGTGAAGACGTGCGTATAGGGCGCCTCCGACCCGGTCGTGTCCGGCGCGCCGAACAGGCCGGCGAGCCACAAGCCGATATTGTTGAGACAGAGCGGCGTCGTCACCGAGCCGGAGCCGCGCCTGAGGCCGGGGGCCGGTTCCTGCGAATCGCGGTTGTTGTCGAGGCCGGTCGCGCCCAGCAGCGGATCCTCCTCGAAAGGCTCCTGATCGGCGATCGATTCCGAGTAGACCGGCACGGGATAGTAGGAGCCCGAGGCGGCGGCGGTGTCGAAGTCGACCGCCTGGTCGCCCATCAGCATCGAGAGATTGCGGCCGCGCGGCCGCGCCTGGGTCGGCATGGGTCAGTCCTCCTTGAGGGCCGGAGTGAGGGTCAGATGCCCGACGGATCGATGCCGGCGATGCCGAGATCGCGGTCGGTCGCCGTTCGCGCCAGACCGGCGCCGGCGAGTTCGGCGGCGGCGGCACCGGAAACACGCCGCACCGCACCGCGCGGGCCGCGCTCGCCGTCGGCCAGCAGCACCACCCAGGTCTCCGCGTGGACAGTGCGGCCGAGATCGCGCGGCAGGCTGCCGCCCTTGCGGCCGTCGCCATCATGGTCGAGGGGATCTGGAGCTGGCTCCGGCGCGGAGGGTCGGGACGGGGCAGACGGCTTCGACATGAACGCCTCCTCAGACCGGCATGTCTGACGTGAACAGAAGATCGACCGGGATATCCGCCGACTTGAACGGGGAACCGCCGTCGTGGCGGTCGTCGACGACCGCCGCAGGTGCCAGCAGCCGGACGTCGTCGACGGTCCCGGCGAGCGTTCGATCCTCGTCGAGCGCCGCCTCGATCGCGGCGATGCCGGCATGGAAGGCGGCTTCGCGATCGGCATCGTCCAGCGCCACCACCACCCACTCGAGCACCGCGCGGTGCTCGATCTCATAAGAGGGATTGCCGGCACCGAGCAGTTCGTCTGCCACGATCTGGCGGCCGTCCAGCAGGTTGAGCCAGAGCCGGACGCCGCTGCCCTCGGCCAGCTCCTCCGCCGCATCCTCGATCGACTGGTTGCGACGCGGCGCCGGCAGCACCGGCACATCCGCCGCATCTAGAGACGCGACGATCGCCGCTTCCAGCGCGTCGAGCGCGGCCTGCGTGGCAGTGGCAGGGGTATCAGGCATTGGCGCCGAACTCGCGGGCGATCTCCTCGGCGAGGAGTCGCGGCCACAGCACCCGCGCCTCCTCGAGCATCGCGTCGAGATCGAGACGCTTTCCGAGGCGCACCTGGCGCACCAGCACGTACATCAGCAGTTCCCTCTGGCCGCGCCGGCTCCTGCCGGTCAGCCGCCGGCCGAGGCCGCGGGTCCGCGTCTTTGAGCGCGACAGCCCGAACCCGGCCCGCGCGACCAGCGCGAAGCGATCCTCGCCGAGCGGGATTCGCGCCAGCGACCGCTCGCCATAGGTCGCAATGAACTCCGACAGCGGCATCGGCCCCCGCTTGCCGCGACCGCCGCTGCGCGTGATCGGGGTGAATTCGGTCGGGATCGCCAGATACTTCGCCGACCTCGGCCCGATCGTCTCGCCGGCATGGCCAAGCAGGATGTGCGGCGCCTTCGAATAGACCAGCGTCGCCGGGTTGAGCGTCACCGCCCGCCCCCGCGTCTTGAAGGTCTGCGGATAGGTGTCGGACCGGATCGTCCGCGCGACGCTCTCGCCGAGCCCGGCCGCACGCACCGCCCCGCGCCAGCGCTCCTTCAGCACCCCGCCCGCCCGATCCGCCGCCCCGTGCAGCGTCTCGCCGAGCCGGCGCTCCTCTGCCTCCAGCGCCTCGGCGAAGGAGCCGGCGAGCGCGACGCGAAGTCCGATGCCCATGGTCGCCCTCAGCCCCCGGCCACGACCGGGCAACGCCAGATGAGGCGCTCGGAATCCGTCGTCATCGGCTTCGCCGTGATGGTGAGCGTGGTCGGGCCGCCTGCCTCCTCGACCGTGAACGTCCCGCCCTTCGCCGGCGCCGCGACCTCGCTGGCGCGCACGTCGACCATGTCGGTCGCCTCGACGATCCGGCCGGTTCCAAGCTCGATCGCCTCGTCCGGCCGCGCCCGCTGGATCATGCACGCCACGGCCGCCCCGCCGCCGGGCGGGGTGTAGGTGGCGGGGGTGCCAAGATCCTCAAAGGCGGCATCCACCGCCTCGCGGGCGATCACAGCGCGGGACATGGCGCGGATCGCCTACCCGGCCGCGCGGCTGTCGGCCAGACGCACCGCGTCATCCCGCTCGGCCGCCGTGATCTCGTAGCCCAGGATCTTCTCCAGTGCCGGAACGCTCGGCTTGCCGGAGCCGGTAACGTGATCCTCGTTGCCCGGATCGAGCTGCGCGGCGGCCGACAGGATGGCGTCGGCAAGCGCCGTTCCCTTCGGCTTGACCGGCGCGGGCGCCGGCGCGACGACCGAAGGAGCCCCCTTGTACTCGCCATAGCGGGCGAGCAGTGCGTCCGCCTCCTCGGCAGGCAGAACCAGCTCGGTTCCCGGCGCATGGCGCACGCGCATGCCCTCCCGGTCGCGGCCCGTCGTGGTGACGGGCAGCCTGATCTTCCTAGTCTTTGCCATGGTGATCTCCATGTGTGGGGGATGCAGGGCGGCGACGGCCGCCCCGCAAGTCTTGCGGCGCTATCAGCGCACCAGCACGAACTTGACGGCGTTCGGCTCCCGCGGCACGGGCAGCGGCGCCGACTGCGTCATCATGAAGGTGACGCTCGGATCCTCCTGGTCCCACATCTTCGGGAAGCGGGTCATGGCGCGCAGCGCCCGGTTGTCCCGGATCGCGCCGTGGCACATGGCGCCGGCGTGGACCGACGGGGCGATCACCGCGACACCGTAGTCGGGCCAGAAATCCTGCACCGCGCCCGCCTCGTCCTCGTACTTCTGGGTGTACTGCCAGAAGTCGTACATGCCGATCGAGCCGAGATAGGCCGCCACCATGTCCTGACCGCCGGTCGCGACCGGTGCCAGTTCGACCAGGCCCGTCATCTGGCGGCGGTTGTCGAGGATCTCGCGGACGTCAGCGTCCTTCTGGAAGATCGAGGCCGCCTCGGCACCCATCAGCACCTGAGTCGCGGTCCCTCCCGAGAGGACGGCGACCTCGGTAGACCAGCCACGGATATCGTCGAGCGGCAGGACCCCGCTCTCGCCCCATCGGGCCGTCGTGAGCAGCTGGTCGGTCAGCGACGGATCACGATCGAAATCGACCGTCACCGCCGGATAGTCCTCTCCTTCGACGATGACCTGCCCCGTCTGCAGGATCTGGGAGCACATCCACTCTTCGCGGCGGGTGATCTCGTCGTCCTGGTCCGACAGCTTCTGCGTGACGTTCAGCATGTAGCGCTGATCCGGCTCGAGCGAACCGCCGAGCGCCTCACCGGGAAGCCGGATGAAATTCTCGTCCGGATCGATTTCGTGCTTCGGCTTGACATAGGCCGGCTCGAAGGTGGTGACCTGCCTGGCGCGATCCTGGCGTGCCTTGCCGGGCACCCTGGGGGAGACGAAGGGCGCGAGCTTGCGCCGCATCTTCAGCTTGTCGAAGGCGATCTCGGTCGTGGTGAACTGCACGCCGTCGCCGAAGAAGGTATCGCGCAGGAAGGCGGTCGGCCTATCGAGGGTCCGGAGAACGCCCAGCAGCGCGGTCGTCGAGAACAGACGATCCATCTCTGTGTCCTTTCGTGTGGGAGATGCCGCCGCGTGGGCTCACGCGGGAGGGCAGCGGAAGTAGGGCCGCGCAGGGCGGCCCGTCAGACGCGGGTGCGAACGAAGATCGGCAGACCGGCGACTCGGAACGCGGCCTCGACGGCGGCCGCGGTGTGGCCCGTGCCGATGGTCAGCTTGTCCGCCGCGAACTCGCCGGCGAAGAAAGCCGGCGCGACGACGTCGCCGCCGCTTGCGTCGACGCTCTCGGCGAGGATGGCGCCCGGATCCTCCGAGCCGTCCTCAGCGGCAGCAAGCGACGCGATGTACTTGTCGCTTGCCGAGATGCGGCCGATCACGGCGCCTCGCGCAAGTTCCTGGCCGGAGGCGATCGTCACGTAGCGGATCGCGACCGGGAAGTCGCCGACGATCAGGCCGCCGGGCTGGTATTCCACCTTCGCCATGTCAGTCTCCTATGGCTGATGGTTTCAGGGATCCGCGCCGCCGCCACGGCAGCGCGGCACGCGGTCAGCGCCGCCTGGCGCCGCGAAGCTTCGCCAAACTCTCGGCGAAGCCGACGAGCTTCTTGTCGGAAGCGTTGAGCGCACCACCCGCTCCGCCCGACGGGGATTCGCCGCCGGACGGGCCGGGATTGACGTCCTTACCGGCCATGACGTCGCCGAGACGCGAGGCCTTCGGAGCCGCGGCGAGGAGCGCCTTGGCGCGCTTGGCCGACATGCGTCCGGCAGCAACGTCCTCGCCGAGCTCGGCGGCGAGCTTCTCGCGACCCTTCGCCTCGGGCGACTTCACGAGCGCGAAGCCGGCGGCGACACGGGAGGCGCGGCCGGCGGCCTCCTTGTCGTCTTCGTCGCCCTCGGCCTCGTCGTCCTTCTCGTCCTCGGCCGCTTCCTTCTCGTCCTCGTCCTCCTCGGACTCGGTCTCGTCGTCGGTCTGATCCTCGGACGTGGTGGCGTCCTTCTCCTCCTCGTCCTCCTCGGCGCGGGACTTGCCCGCCTTCGGCAGCAGATGCGCAAGATTGAGCCTGGCCATCGTGAGCCTCCTTTCGGCTTCGCGGTTGCGTGTAGGTCCGGCGGGGCCGGGTCAGTTCAGGGTCGCGGCGTGGTCGACCAGCGCGGCGAGCGCGTCGTCCGGCGATGCGATCGCGTCGATCAATCCGAGGTCGAGCGCCTCGCGCAGCCGGACCGGGTCGTCGTAGAAGCGCGCCTCGGTGGCGAGGACGTTCTCGACGGCCATGCCGCGGCCGGCCGACACATGCTCGGCGAACATCAGCCGGAACGCCTCGAGACCTTCCTGCCACTCGCCGCGCACGTCGTCGGGCAGCGGCGCGAAGGGATGGCCGTCAACCTTGTGCTTGCCGGCATGGACGAGGCTGACGCGCAGGCCCTCCTCGTCCAGCCATTTCGACATGTCGAGGTGCATCCGCACCACACCGATCGAGCCGACGCCGCCGGTAATCGGGGCGGAAATCGTCTGGCAGGACGCAGCGATCGCGTAGGCCGCGCTGGCCGACCAGTTGGTCACCAGCGCCGCGACCGGCTTGACCGCGGAGGCCGCGCGCAGCCAGGCGCACAGCTCGAAGCACCCGGCCACCATACCGCCACCGGAATCGATGTCGAGCGCGATGACGGTGATCTCGGGATCGGCCAGCGCCGAGGCGACGGCCAGCCGGATCGCGTTGTAGCCCGTCGCCCACTCGCAACCATGGAACGGCAGCCGGTCGAGCAACACGCCGCGGATCGAGACGACGGCAACGGCGCCGATCTTCAGATACAGATCGGCCGGGCGCGCGTCGTCGAGCCAGACACCGGCGAGTCGCTCGCCGCCATTCATCGACCACAACCGGGCGACGGCGCGCGCGGCCTCCGGCTCCAGTATCTCCGGCACGGCCCAGGGGCCGCAGCTCGCCGCGGTGCTGATCATGCCTGTTCCCTCCGGTTGCCGGACTCGCTCTCCCGGTCCGAGGCGGGCGTGATGGACAGGTCCGTCACCGGCGCCTGGAGACCCAGCCGCTCCATTTCCGCCTTTTCGCGCTGCAGCTGATCGAGCACCATCTCCCAGTCGAGCCCCTGCTCGGCCGCTTCGCGCTCCAGCGTGGAAATCCGTCCGTCGCGGCGCAACACCGCCGCCTGGGCTTCCTTGACCGGATCGATGTAGCCGCGGCCGGGGCCGATCCACTCGGCACGGCACCAGGCCGCGGGCGCCTCATAGAATTCGCGCGCACCGGAGGGGGCGACCACCTCTCCAATGTCGATCGCCTCCTCCAGCCAGGCCGCGAAGATCGGGGTGGCCGCGCCCCAGACCAGGATCGCGCGAAGCCGCTGGATGCCGCGCCACACCTCGTTAAGCGCCGCGCGCGCCGAAGAGTAGTTGGTGCGCGACCAGTCCATCGACAGTTGCTCGTAGGAGACGCCGAGCGTGGCCGCGAAGGCCTGCAGGAAGGCGGTCTGGAAGGCGGGCAGACCAGCGGTCTCTCGAGCCTGCGTGTTGAGATCCAGCTTGTCCGTCGGGAACATGGACAGGAACCGGGAGTCCTCCATGCGCACCACGCGGTTCTGCCGATAGAAGTCGTCGCGTGCCCGGTTGTAGGCGTCCCAGTCGGTGCCGCCGCCGCTGGCGCCGCCCAGGACCTCGGCGGCATATTCCGGCCCGATCTGGGTATAGATCGCGCCGACGATCGTGGCGTTGATCGCGGCCGTCCTGACCTCCGCCTCCGAGTAGCGCGACAGCATACGGATCTTTGTCAGGCCGCCGACAAGCCGGGAGATGCCGCGAGACTGCCCGGCCCGGCGCTTGTCGTAGACGTGCAGCACCTTCGGCCGCTGCCAGTCGCCGACGACGTCCCAGCGAGGAAAGCGCTCCCAGATCCACGCTGCGGTGGACGGCATGTAGAGGTCACCGGGATGGGCCTTGCGGATGTGATAGGCGATCGGCGCGCCGGATGTATCGCGCTCGACCCCGCCCCGGAACGTCTCATCGTCCATCCGGAAGTGGGGATTCGACAACCGGTCCGGATCGACCACGTGCACCGCTGTCGCATAGGCGAAGCCCGGCTTGGGGTCCCAGCGGAGAACCGCCAGCGATTCGTCGAGGGTCGCGAACTCCCGTGCGATCAATCCCATCAGCCCGACAAACGGCAGCTGCCGCTCGGCGTCGCAGCGGAACGTCGGATCCTCGGCCCAGCCACGCCAGGCCGCCTGGATCTGCCGGCCGAGCTCGTGCGCGTCGTCCTCGGATATGCCGAGCGCGGCGGCATCGGGCTTGCTGTTGAGACGGAAGGTTCCGCCCACCAGCATGTCGACCTTGCGGTCAATGGCTGCGGATACCCACCCTTCGTTCCGCTCGAGATCGCGAATGCGGGCGACAGAGGTGTCGCGCTCCCACAGCCACTCCGCGTCGGCCGACAGCAGCGGCGGATTCCAGCCGGCGAGCGACGGCACGTCGAGATCAGCCGAGACATAGCTGGTACGGCCACCACCGACCACGGATGCGGTCACCGGGCGTGCGGAGGCGCCGAGCGCATCTCCGGCGCGCACACGATACACGGGCTTTGTCGGCCGCACCGAGACCGAGTTCATGGCCGGCCTCCGAAGCGGACGGCGATCGGGCCGTAGCCGGTCGGCTGTCCCGTCAATCTGGCAAGCTGGATGCGATACTGCACGAGCGCCTGCTCGATCTCCGCGAGCGTAGGCAGAGCCTTTTCCACGATCGTGCCTTCGTAGGCGACCTTGAGCCGCGACTCCCCTCTGAGGCGGGCGAGCTTCGCCGCCTCCAGGTCGGCGATCACCACCTTGAGCTCCTCGACCGTCATGTCCGTGTGCCTACTTCGTGAGCCTGATCAGGCTTTCCAGCGCCGGATTCGCCCTGCCGATCGGGCGGGCCGCCGGGGCATCCGCCGCGGGGCCGTCCTCCTCGGCGATCGGCCGGGCGGCGGGAACTGCCGTGACTGCGGGCTCGAACAGGTCGAGTGCCGCCGATCCGATCGTCTCCGCCAGTTCGGCAGCGCGGCGGGCCCAGCGAGCCTCGTCCCAGGCCCACAGGCCCACATAGTGAGTCAGCGCCATATTGTAGACCCGGCAGTCGAGCCAGTGATTGGGGCCCCGCTTCTCCCAGATCCGGGTCCGCTCGCCTTTCTTGGTCAGCTCGTCCTTCACGTATTCGGAGACCAGGTGCCGGAAGTAATCTTCCTCGGCGTCGGCCGGGAAGTGGCAATATCCGGTCGGGGCGCCGGACACCCCCTCCTTAAGGTCGCGGCCCAGATAGACCATCAGTGCGCCCTTCAGGCCATAGGTGCCGACCAGCCAGACCATGAGACCGAAACGCCTGGCCTTGCCTGCCGATAGACCTGTCTTCTTGATCTCGGCGGCCTCGCCGCGGAAGATCGGCAACTTGGACCAACCGTCCACGCCCTTCAGCGCCAGCGCGTTGTGGCGGCGCCGGACCCAGCTGTAGACGGCATCGGCGTTATAGCCCGAGTCGACGCCGATCATGTCGTCGGCGAGACGGGCACCACCAAGTACATATCCGCGGTCCACGATCAGATCGAGCTTCGGCCAGGCGCCTTCGAGCGGCGCATCCGTCTCCCCGGCCAGATAGCCGTGGTCGATTGCCCAGCTTTCCTTCCCAGGGCCCCAGCCGACGCGCTCCCAATAGAGCCCGTCGCCCTGCACGTCGACGCTCAACGTCGAGTAGAGCACGCCCGCCGGCGCCATGCCTCGGTGCCACTCCGCTTCCCGCCGCGCCGACAAGACCTCCCACGCTGGCCCATCCCCCTTCGCCTCGTAGGGGCGCCCGAGGTCGAGGTTCTCGAATGGCTTGCGCAGATCCGGATCATCGCCGGCGTCCGCCTCCTTCTGCGCAATCAGGTCGAGACGGTCGAAGGTATTGATGACACCTGTCATCCAGTAGCTTCGCCGGGTGCGGCCGGTGTCGCGGTCCCGCCAGGACTGGATCTCGGCGGCCGGGATCGTCTTCGGTGGTACGACGCCATCAGCATCCGGCGCCGTCGGGATCCAGCAGGCGCCGTTCGCCGGCGCCTTCATCTGCGGCTTGTCGGCATCGCCATGCGCGTGGCCACATGCGGGGCAGCGGAGGCGTGCGCGGAACGGCGGGTCCGGGTTCTTCTCGACGTCCTCCCAGTCCCAGTCGGTCACCGCGCCGCAGCCGAGACAGGCCATGTAATACCGCCGGAGGTCACCTGCCGAGAAGTCGCGATCAAAGGAATCGCCCTTGTCGAGGAAGGTCGAGATGTCGAGCAGCTTCGACAGTCCGAAAACCCGATAGGTCTTCAGGCGCTGCTCCGACAGTTTGACCGGATCGCCCTCCCCCTCGGCATTGTCCGTCCAGCCGGCCCGGTCGTCCCGCACCATGTAGCGAATCGTGTGCTGGCGGAGCGTCGCGGCCGAGTTGGCTCCGGCAAGCAGCAGGTATCCACCTTTGAAGACGATGCGGTCTGAGGTCGATCCCTCGCCGCTGCGCGACCGCTGCGGGGCGACCACGCCGCGTTTCATCGGACTCAGCACCGCCGTCGCCTGAATCATCGGATCCAGCTTCTCGATCTTCCAGTCCTTCGCTGCCTTCACGGTCGGCCCGACATACATCGCCGGACCAGGTGCCCTATGCATGATGAAGCCGATGAAATTCTCGGCCGTGGCGGATCCTCCGGACTGGCCAGGCTTGCCGATCAGAACATGCTCGCATGGATGCTCCGGCGACATGCAGTCCATCGGTTCGACCAGCTCAGGTGCCACCTCGTTGCGCCATGGACCTGGTTTGGCAGAAGCCCCATCGGGCACGATCCGATGCCGCTCGGCCCAGTCGGAGATCCGCTCGCGGGGATCGGGGCGCAGCGCGGCCGCGGCCGCTCGATAGACGACCGACGCGTTTGCCGCGAGGCGGGCTTCTGTCTCAGGCAGCATCGGCCGTCTCGGCGTCGATCTGGTCGAGTTCGACGGCAAGCGTGTCGAGCAGCTTGCGCATCTCCTCGTCCAATACCGAACGGGCCGCTCGTGCGTCCGGCGCGCTGGCGACCTGGTCGGCAACGGTGGCGGGCAGGGCGAGCAGTCGGTCACGGACCCGACGGAACACGTCGAACGTGCGCCGCTCGACGGCGTCGACATCGGTCAGATTGCCGAGCCGTTCCTCCAGATCGAGGCGGGCGTTCTCTGCCTGATAGGTGGCATGCTGCGCCTTGGCATCGTGGTATGCGCTCGTCGGCATGCCCGCCACGTCGTCCCGCGGGTCGCGGGCGGGCGCGGTGGCGCGCCCGCCGTTGCGGAGATCCTGCGCGGGGTCGGTGGTCGCGCCGACGAGCCGGTCGAACTGGACGAGACTGATGCGCTTGCGCTGACCATCCTGGCGCACCTCGAGCGCACCCTGGTGCGAGAGACGCTTGACCCGCTTCGAGATCGCCTCTTTCGACACGCCCTTGAGGCGCGCCACTTCGGAGATCGTCATCCACGGGCCACCGTCAACCGTCGTTGTCGTCGCCGTCAACGCCGTCAACCCTGCCAAATTTTCCTCGGACTGCAAAAACCCCGCGCCCAGTTCCGCCGTGTCGCGCGAGGGGCTGGGAA
>JAEYRQ010000408.1 GCA_023435545.1 Pseudomonadota bacterium
GCCCGGACCGCCGGCCGCTAATCGGTGGTCCGGGCTCAGTCTGCCGGGACAAGGTGAGGGGGTGCCCGGCGGAAAGGGGATCAGCGGCGCCGCATGCGGCTCTCTGCGGCGCGCCGCTCGGCCGCCATGTGGCGGACCGCCAGCGAGGCGTTGACCTCGAGCGGCAGGCCTGCTGCCGTCTCGACCTCTGCGCGCGTGAAGCCGATATCGTCGAGCATCCGGTCGTCGAGCCGTGCCATGTCGCGGAAGACCGCACGTCGAGCGTGCCGGGCGGCGAGACGCCGGATGCCGGCGCCGAGCCGTGTGAACAGATCAGCCAGACCGGCTGATCGCGTCCCGGGATCGGCGATGCAGGCCTCGCCGCAGGTACCTTGAGAGAGCGTGCTCATCGACCTGCTCCCTTCAGCGTGCCGACTGCTGCGCCGGTGCGGCGAGAGCCGCCCGAGCCCTGCTTCAGATATGCGGAGACCGCCCGCCACAGCCGCTCGTAGAGCGTCACGTAGCCGGGGTCGGTGGTGCCGATGTGGAGCATTTCTGCCTCCATGCCGTTTGCCTGAACATCAATATGGGGCATGGGCACTGTTCAGGAAAACGAATTGGACTTATGTCGTCGCTCAATTAAATTGATCAATGGGAGCGACTGACAGAGAGGCTTCGGAGATGACCCTGCAAGTAGCATCCGGCGGCCTGCCGCTGCTCGAGACCGATGTGCTGCGCACCTTCGTGGCGATCGCGGAGACCGGCAGTTTCGCACGCGCCGCCAAGTCCGTGTACCGGACGCCCTCGGCAGTCTCGATGCAGATCCGCAAGCTGGAGGACACGCTCGGCCGCCAGGTCTTCGTGCGCGACGGGCGCAGCGTGCGGCTGACGCCGGAGGGCGAGGCGCTGCTCGGCTACGGCCGGCGCATCCTGCGGCTCTCGGATGAGGCTGTAGGCCTGTTCCGCGCGCCTGACGTGGAGGGGGAGGTGTGCATCGGCACGCCGGACGATTTCGGCACCCGCTTCCTGCCCAACATCCTCGGCCGCTTCGCCCGCACCCATCCGGCGGTGGATGTCGACGTCACCCTCGACATGTCGAATGCGCTGATCGAGCGTCTCGATGCCGGGGATCTCGACCTCACCCTGGTGACGACGGCCTTCGGGCCCGAGGTGCTGGATCGCGGGCAGCTCGTCTATTCCGAACCGATCGTCTGGGCGGGCCTCGATGGCGGCTGCGCCTATGAACGCCGGCCGATGCCGCTGGCGCTCGCCCCGCAGGGCTGCGCCTGGCGGGCGACTGCGCTCAACCATCTGGACGCGGCAGGCGTACCGCACCGGGTCGCCTATTCGAGCCCACATTGCACGGGACAGATGGCGGCGATCTACGCCGACCTCGCCATCGCCCCGTTTCCCGAAAGCCTGATCGAGCCTCCGCTCGAGCGCCTCGACGCGCGGCACGGCCTGCCGGACCTCGGCGACTACCAGATCGTGCTTGCCTGTCGCCCAAATCTTGGGCCGGCCGCCGAGGCGCTGGCGAACCACGTGGTCGACAGCTTCCGCGAAATCACCAGCCGCCGGCGCGGCCATGCCGGCGGGGCGGCTGCCTGAGAACCACGCCCACAGTGCGCCGCATTCGGGCGATAGCAGGGCGCTTCTTCTGGTGATCCCCAGCCTTGGCGTGATTCGAGGTGTCTGTGCGATCGGTCGGACTTGCCGCTGGTCTGCTTCTCACGGCCTCCATTGGCTCCGAACCGGCGGCGGCCCAGCCTGCGGCGACGTTCTCCGCAGCGTGTCATGAGTTGCGCGACAAGATCCGCCACGCCGATATCGACCCGGACGTGAATACGGTGATCGAGGTCATCGGCCCGGTCGCCGACGTCGAGTTCGACGGCGCGCTTGCCTATATCGTCGCATGCGCGCCGCCCGATCCGCTCGTGCTCTGCGTCACCTACACGACCGGCGACTGGCAGCCGGGCGATGTCGTCGGCATCTCCGGCACCTACCGGCAGATCGATCCCGATCACATCGTGCTGGACCCCTGCCTGCACGCGCCGCCCGACCGATAGTGCGGGGCCTCAGCAGGCCGGCGCAGGCTGATCGCCCTCGGCGCGGTCGACGCCGAGCAGCGTGCCCAACGCGTTGAGCGGCAGCGCCAGCGCCTCGGCGACCACCCGGCCTGCGACCCCGCCCTCCAGCACGACCTGCGGGTGGGACAAATCTCCGGTGATCTCGAACGGCGAGACGATCGGGATCAGGTTCGGCCTGAGAGCCCTCGGATGCGCCACGATGTCGATCTTGTCGGCGCGGAAGTCGATGCGGCCGGCCGCCGTGACGACAACGTCGTCGGTCTCCACCACCAGCTTCTTTATCTGCGTGCTGCCCGGTACGAAGGCGAGGTCAGCGTCCAGGCAGGTGACCCGCGCCATGCCGGTTCCCGCCGAGGGCGCCGTCAGCCATGACGGCAGCACCAGCCCGGTCAGGTCAATCAGCCGGGTGCCGATCACGCCGTCGGTAAGCCGCAGCGTCGCGGTTCCGTCCGCCTGGGCCAGCGCCGCCTGCATGCTTGTGCCGCTCGAGGAAATGTCGAAGGTGGCGTGGAGCGTGCCCTGGATCGGCAGATCGAGGTCCACCTGCTCCAGCGCATCCTGGATCGGCCAGCTCTGGAGCCGGCCGTCGGCACTGAACGGCAGATGCTCCTCGGCGAGGTTCATCCGCCCGTTGAAGTCAAACCGGCCCTGCCGGAAGTTGAGCTGCATCGACTGGGCGCCGAGCATCCCGTCGTCATAGGTGAGGCGGCCCGAGACGTTGCTGACGTCCTGGCCCTGCTCGACGTCGATGCGGCCGGCGCTGACCTCCACGTCGACGCGCGGATGCAGCATTGGATGGTCATCGGCGCCTCTGTGCGGCGCCGGCGCCGCCTCCGCGTCGGGCGGGGCGACGCGCGTGCGCAGCGTCGCCAGGCTCTGCCCCACGCCGGCGAGGCTTCGGACATCCCCGAGCACCAGTGCCTCGGCGGATATCCGGCCGCCGATCACCGGGCGCCGCTCTTGCGGCGCGATTGACAGGTCGGTGACGATCTCGCTCTGCCCTATGCTCAGCCGCCCGTCGATGCCGCCGCTGTCCGGACCGAGCGTCAGCGTGCCCGTGTAGGCGACGCGGCCCGCCGGCTCGGTCGGGAGCGCCGCGGCCTCGGCGAAACGGGCATAGTCGGGAACCGTCAGTCCCACATTCAGCGTCGCATCATGGTCCGGCCGGCTCTGGTCGGCCCGGAAATGGATCTCGGCGGAGACGAGTTCGGAGCCCGTGACCTGCGCGTCCAGCGTGTCGATGCCCGCCGTGCCCGTCTCGTCCGATATCGAGAACTGGCCGGAGAGCACGCCCAGCGCCGGGACGTCCTCCGGCAGCAGCAGGATCCGAGCGACCGGAACCGCGATCTCGCCCCCTAGCCTATAGCCGGAGAGCTGCAGCACGTCCGCCAGGGTGCCTCGCAGGTCGAGCGTGGGGGCGTCCGCAGGGCCCGCCAGCACGTGCAGCCCATCGATGGCGATGCGTCCGTCCGGATCGCGGCGGATCGCCTCGGCGGTGATCGGGCCGAGGCTGGGGATGGCGCCGGAGAACAGATTGGTGTCGATCCAGCCGTCGGTCAGCGCCAGCCCGCGGATGTCGCCCCCGAGCCGCGCGCGCATCTCGTAGACGGAGAAGGCGAGGAGGCCGTCGTCCTCGCTGATCTCGGCGACGCCGGGCGGCAGATCGACCGTCAGCGCCATATCGAAGCCTGTCCCGGCGATCGCATCGGCGATATCGCCGGTCGTCTCGATCTTCGGGCCGTCGACGATGTCGAGGTCCGCCCGGATGTCGCGCAGCGCGATGGTGCCGCCGGTGAGCACGACGCCGGCCTCGCCGCTCGCCGTTCCTTCGACGGTGCGGGCGAT
>JAEYRQ010000229.1 GCA_023435545.1 Pseudomonadota bacterium
CCCGCGCCCTTGAACGTCGCGCCGGAATTGACGTTCCAGCCGCCGCTCTTGATCACGTACAGGCCGGGCTGGAAAGTGATCGTCGGCGAGCCGTTGAAATTCGTCCACCCGCAGTAGACGCCGGGCGACATTGTGATCGTCGAGACGTTGTTGGGCGGCGACCAGTTGTTGGGGGTGCACGCGATCGACGGCTTCGGCAGCTTGCCGACGAACGGGTTTTCGATCGCGTCGCAGTCCGTCTCCAGCGGCGGCTTGACGCCTCCGTTGAGGATCACCCGCTGGCCCTTCACGCAGATCCGGTGCACGTCGAGCGAGGTGCCACTGTTGATGATCGCGGCCGGATTGGCCTGGGACCGGACATGGATCTCGCAGGTCGGCGCGTTGATCTTCGCCCCGGAATTGGCCAGCAGCGACTGGTTCGCCTTCCCCGAGACAAGCAGGATGCAAACGTCGGCGCCTTCGGTCTCCACCTTGGCGACGGCGCGCGCGCCGACATCGATCTCGGGAATGTTCATGATGCCGAGGATCGATGTCTCGAGAGTTGCGTGAACCTGCCCTTCCAGCCGGCCGTCCGCGCTCTGGAACTCAAGCGAACCCACGACCGTCGAGGGATCTATGTAGATGGCGTGAAAATACCGCTCGGCGATCTCGACATCGGTCAGCTTGGTGTCGCCGCCCCCCTTCGCCCCAGCCAGCACCGCGGAATCGATCGCCGTCTGCAGTTCGGTCTTCAGTGTGCTAGCACGTCGATAGTCGATGGCCGCGCCGGCGAGCGCGATCATCGGCAGTAGGGCGAGGGCGAATATGATCGCGACGTTGCCGGACTGGCAACGCCGCAACGCGTGGAGTCGTTGCGGAAGACGGGTCATCGGGGCATCTGGTCGTGCGGGGTTTGACAGCGTTCAATACTTATGCGCCCCGGCTAAAGAATGTGTGCATGATTAGCGACAAATCGGGGGTTTGCCCGCAACCCTTCCTTAACGATGCCTTTCCCGCCTACCCCGCTAGACCAGCGCCCTCAGGCCGTCCCAGATGAGCTTCAAACCGATCAGGAACAGCACCGTGTAGGTGATGCCGTAGAAGGTCTCCGGGCGGATCCGCTTGACCAGCAGGACGCCTGCGACCGTCGACAGCGGGGCGAGTGGCAGCAGCACCGCCGAGGTCCACAGGTTCGCGGTCGAGAACTGGCCGAGATAGAAGTACGGCACGACCTTGACCGCGTTCACCACCGAGAACACCAGGATCGCGGTGCCGGCGAACAGCCTGGGGTCGAGCCTCAACGGCAGCATGTACATCTGGAATGGCGGCCCGCCGGCATGGCTGACGAAGCTGGTGAAGCCGGAGACCACCCCCCAGAACGTCCCCTTCAGCCGGTTGTGCGGTCGGGGTTCGCTTCCCGCCGCGCCGCCGAACCAGTGGTTCACCGTGAACAGCACCACCACCAGTCCGACGATCAGCCGCACATGCGCTTCTGTCACCCAGGCCGCGGTCGCCCAGCCCACGGCCACCCCGGCGAGCGCTGCCGGCAGCACGATGGCGACCGCGCGCCGGTCGAAGGTGCCGCGCCAGGCGATCAGCCCCACCATGTCCATGACGATGAGGATCGGCAGCATGATCGCGGCCGCCTGCACCGGCGGGATCACCAGCGCCATCAGCGGCACCGCGAGCATGCCCAGCGCCCCGCCGAATCCGCCCTTCGCCATGCCGGCGAGCACGATGCCGGGCACCGCGGCGACATAGAACCAAGGATCGGTGATCATCAGCGGGTCCCGTCCGCCGCCTCGCGCGGCCCCGCGCTTATAGGGCCCGTGACGGGGCGACGAAAGTAGCGGCGGCGGGTGCTTGCATTGCGATGCCACAAGGACAGAATGCCCCGCATACGACAAGAACCGCTCACACGGCGCGGGACGATAGGGAGATCAGGGATGTCGAGCCGGTATCACGAGGTTTACGAGGCCTGGCGCCGCGACCCCGAGGGCTTCTGGGCCGAGGCCGCCCGCGATCTCGTCTGGACGAAGCCCTGGGACAAGGTGTTCGATCCCGATCAGGGCGTTTATGGGCGCTGGTTCGTCGGTGCGGAGTGCAACACCGCCTACAACTGCCTAGATCGCCATGTCGCCGAGGGCCGCGGCGGTCAGGCGGCGCTGATCTACGACAGCCCTGTCACCGGGCAGACGGCGACCTTCACCTATGAGGAATTGACTGCGGAGGTCGCGACCCTCGCGGCCGTGCTGGTGAAACACGGCGTCGGCAAGGGCGACCGCGTCATCCTCTACATGCCGATGATTCCGGAAGCCGCCATCGCGATGCTGGCCTGTGCGCGCATCGGCGCCATCCATTCCGTCGTCTTCGGCGGCTTCGCCGCGCGGGAACTGGCAACCCGCATCGATGACGCGAAGCCGAAGATGATCCTGTCGGCCTCCTGCGGCATCGAGCCGGGCCGGGTGGTCAAGTACAAGCCGCTGCTCGACGAGGCGATTGCGCTGTCGGCCCACAAGCCCGACGCCTGCCTGATCCTGCAGCGGCCAATGGAAGCCGCCCCGCTGGTCGAGGGCCGGGATTTCGACTGGACGGCCTCCATCGCGGCGGCGAAGGCGACCGGCGAGACCGCGGACTGCGTCCCGGTGGCAGCCACCGATCCGCTCTACGTGCTCTACACCTCCGGTACCACCGGCCAGCCCAAGGGCGTGGTGCGCGACAATGGCGGCCACATGGTCGCGCTGAAATGGTCGATGCACGGCCTCTACGGCATCGAGCCCGGCGAGGTGTTCTGGGCAGCCTCCGATGTCGGCTGGGTGGTCGGCCACTCCTACATCGTCTACGCGCCGCTGCTCGCCGGCTGCACCACCATCCTATTCGAGGGCAAGCCGGTCGGCACGCCCGACGCCGGCGCCTTCTGGCGCGTGATCGCCGAGCACGGCGCCGTCGCCCTGTTCACCGCCCCGACCGCCTTCCGTGCCATCAAGAAGGAGGACCCACAGGGCTCGCTGATCGGCAAGTACGACCTCTCGGGCTTCCGCACCCTGTTCCTTGCCGGCGAGCGCGCAGACCCCGACACGATCCAGTGGGCCGAGCGGATGCTGAACGTGCCGGTGATCGACCACTGGTGGCAGACCGAGACCGGCTGGGCGAACGCCGGCAACCCAGTGGGGCTGGGCACGCTGCCGGTCAAGTACGGCTCGCCGACCGTGCCGATGCCGGGCTACGAGATCCACGTTCTGGATGAGGCGCACAACGAGGTCGCGCCCGGCAAGATGGGCGCGATCTGCGTGAAGCTGCCGCTGCCGCCCGGCTGCCTGCCGACGCTCTGGGGCAACGACCAGCGCTTCCGCGACAGCTATCTGAAGGAATTCCCCGGCTACTACGCCACCGCCGACGCCGGCTACCGGGACGAGGACGGCTATGTCTACATCATGGCCCGCACCGACGACATCATCAACGTCGCTGGCCATCGCCTCTCGACGGGCGGCATGGAGGAGGTGCTGGCCAGCCATCCCGACGTCGCCGAATGCGCGGTGATCGGCATCAACGATTCGATGAAGGGACAGGTCCCGGCGGGCTTCATCGTGCTGAAGGCCGGTGTCGACCGCGACATCGCCGAAATCGAGAAGGAGGTCGTCCAGCTGGTGCGCGAGAAGATCGGCCCCGTCGCCGCCTTCAAGATCGCGATCACCGTCGGCCGCCTGCCGAAGACCCGCTCGGGAAAGATCCTGCGCGGCACCATGCGTTCCATCGCCGACGGCGAGGACTACCGGATGCCCGCCACCATCGACGACCCGGCGATCCTCGACGAGATCGGCGTGGCGCTGAAGGAGCGGGGCATCGCCAAGGCGGGGTAGGGGCAGGGCACCGCCGCCGGACACACGCAGAATCCTGTCTTGGCCGGGCTCGACCCGGCCATCCACGGATTGCGGAGATGGAACGTGGATGCCCGGATCAGGTCCGGGCATGCCGTGAGTGATATGGAATCGGCGTTCGCTTCACAGGCACAGGGATTTAGGTGACCCCGCCTCACTCCTCCGGCGAGGTGTCCTCGCCCTTCATCGACTTCAGCTTGGCGAAGATCGCATCCGGGTCGAGTTCGTCGCTGGCCGCCGCCTCGGGAGCGGTGTAGCCGACGCTTTCTTCCGGCGACAGCAGGCGCGGGCCTTCGGGGAGCTCCGGCGGACGATCCTTCGCGGCCGCCTGGACCTCCATGTCGAGGTCGATCTGCGAGCACAGGCCGAGCGTCACCGGGTCCATCGGCGCGAGGTTCGCAGCGTTCCAGTGGGTGCGCTCGCGGATCGACTCGATGGTGGCCTTGGTGGTGCCGACCAGCCGCATGATCGCGGCGTCCTTCAGCTCGGGATGGTTGCGCACCAGCCAGAGGATCGCGTTCGGCCGGTCCTGCCGGCGCGACACCGGGGTGTAGCGCGGCCCCTTGCGCTTCTTGGCAACGGGAATGCGCACCTTCGGCTCGGCTAGCTTCAGCTTGTGGGCCGGGTTGTTCTGCGCCCGCTCGATCTCCTCGCGGGTGAGCTGGCCGGTCAGCACCGGATCGACGCCCTTGATGCCCTGGGCCGCCTCGCCATCGGCAATGGCCGTGACCTCGAGCTCGTGCAGGCTGCAGAACTCGGCGATCTGCTTGAAGGACAGCGAGGTGTTGTCGACCAGCCAGATCGCGGTCGCCTTGGGCATCAGCAATGTATTCGCCATAAATCTCTCCCTTGCGCTCCGCCGCCGTCTGGCAGGGAGCCCCGGTCGATTGCGACTTGTACGGGGATGGACCCTATATAGGGGTGTTCGCGGCGCGACGCAAACGGCTCGAAGGGCCGATGCGCCGCGCCGGCGACCTTCGCGTCAGGAGACTATTCGCCGGGCCGTTCGCAGAACCGGATCGAATTGTTGAACGGATCGATCACGGTCATCTGAAGACCCCAGGGAACCTCCTCCACGCCGCGCTTCATGTGCCTGGGGATCGCCCCCGTCCCGCTCAACGCACCGGTCGTCTCCGCACAATTGGAAGAGCGGAGCGATGATGCTGCAGCACGCGCGACCGGGGGCAATCAATCGAATATCTCGGCGATGACGGCCTGTTCGGCCTCCTCCCATCGGCGCACGTCCTTGCCCACCTGCTCGATGTCCTTGTCGCCGAGGTGGTGGGCGCCGTCCTTGTCGATCCGGCACAGGCTGAACGGTTTGCCGACGCTGGCGGAGGTGAGGTCGAGCGCTTGCAGGACCCGCAGGACCGCCGCGCAACCGAAGC
>JAEYRQ010000033.1 GCA_023435545.1 Pseudomonadota bacterium
AGACAAAGGAGAGAGCAGGGCAGAAACCAGCGATCGCGAACGGGCCATTTCCCGTTTGTCGTCCGAAGTCTGTCCTCTGAAAACCATGAACGGCCAGAACATCCGCATCCGTCTCAAAGCGTTCGACCATCGCATCCTCGATGCCTCGACGCGCGAGATCGTCAACACCGCCAAGCGGACCGGTGCGCGCGTGCGCGGCCCGATCCCGCTGCCGACGCGGATCGAGAAGTTCACGGTCAACCGCTCGCCGCACATCGACAAGAAGAGCCGCGAGCAGTTCGAGATGCGCACCCACAAGCGGCTGCTCGACATCGTCGAGCCGACGCCGCAGACGGTGGACGCGCTTATGAAGCTCGATCTCGCCGCCGGCGTCGACGTCGAGATCAAGCTCTGAGGAACGGTTAGGAAAGCGACACGGTCATGCGCTCAGGACTGATCGCTCAGAAGGTGGGGATGACCCGCATCTTCACGGACGCCGGGGAGCAGATCCCCGTCACCGTGCTGAAGGTGGACGGCTGCCAGGTCGTGGCTCATCGCACCGAAGAGAAGAACGGCTACATCGCGCTGCAGCTCGGCGCCGGTCTCGCCAAGGCGAAGAACACGCCCCGCGCCATGCGGGGGCACTTCGCGGTGGCCAAGGTCGAGCCGAAGCGGAAGATGGCGGAGTTCCGGGTCAGCCCGGAGAATGTCATCGAGGTGGGTGCGGAGCTGACCGCCGACCATTTCGTGGCCGGCCAGTATGTGGATGCCACCGGCATCTCGATCGGCAAGGGTTTTGCCGGCGCGATGAAGCGGCACAATTTCGGCGGTCTTCGCGCTTCGCATGGCGTCTCGATCAGCCACCGCTCGCACGGTTCGACCGGCGGCCGCCAGGATCCCGGCAAGGTCTTCAAGAACAAGAAGATGGCCGGCCACATGGGCAGCGTTCGGGTGACCACTCAGAACCTCGAGATCGTCGGCACCGACACCGACCGGGGTCTGATCATGATCCGCGGCGCGGTCCCGGGGGCAAAGGGCGGCTGGGTGATGCTGCGCGATGCCGTGAAGAAGCGGCTTCCCGAGGGCGTTCCGTTCCCGGGCGCGTTCAGGGCGGCCAATGGCGGCGAGCCTGCCTCGCAGCCGGCGGCTGCCGAGACCGGTTCGGAGGGCTGAGCCATGAAGATCGATGTGATCGCCCTCGACGGCAACAAGTCCGGCTCGGTTGATCTCTCCGACGAGATCTTCGGCCTGGAGCCGCGTGCCGACATCCTGCAGCGCATGGTCCGCTGGCAGCTGGCCAAGCGCCAGGCCGGCACGCACAAGACCAAGACGCGCGGCGAGGTGCACGGCACCACGGCGAAGATGTACAAGCAGAAGGGCACCGGGCGCGCCCGCCACGGCGCCAAGACCGCGCCGCAGTTCCGCGGCGGCGGCAAGGCCTTCGGTCCGGTCGTGCGCAGCCACGCCCATGACCTGCCCAAGAAGGTGCGGGGGCTGGCGCTGAAGCACGCCCTGTCGGCGAAGGCGAAGTCGGACTCCCTGATCGTGCTCGAGGCGGCCACCGCCGAGAGCGGAAAGACGAAGGCGCTGCTCGACCAGTTCGCGAAGCTGGGGCTGGCCTCGGCGCTGGTCATCGGCGGGGGCGAGGTGGAGCAGAACTTCCGGCTCGCCGCGCGCAACATCCCGAACGTCGACGTGCTGCCGATCCAGGGCATCAACGTCTACGACATCCTGCGCCGCGACAAGCTGGTGTTGACCAAGGCCGCCATCGAGGCGCTGGAGGAGCGGTTCAAATGACCAATCTGAAGCACTACGACGTGCTGGTGGCGCCGGTCATCACCGAGAAGTCGACGCTGGCGTCGGAGCAGAACAAGGTGGTCTTCAAGGTGGCGCCCAGCGCGACCAAGGCCGAGATCAAGGCCGCCGTCGAGGCGCTGTTCCAGGTCAAGGTGACGGCTGTGAACACGCTGGTCCGCAAGGGCAAGAACAAGCGCTTCAAGGGCGTCAAGGGCAAGCAGTCCGACGTCAAGAAGGCGTTCGTGACCCTCGAGGAGGGCCACTCGATCGACGTGACCACGGGCCTGTGAGCGACGGGCGAGGGTACGGAACATGGCACTGAAGAGCTACAATCCGACGACGCCCGGCCAGCGCCAGCTGGTCATCGTCGATCGTTCGGGCCTGTGGAAGGGCAAGCCGGTCAAGAAGCTGACCGAGGGCCTGACCAAGTCGGGCGGCCGCAACAATTCCGGGCGCATCACCGCGCGCCGGCGCGGCGGCGGCCACAAGCGGCTCTACCGGGTCGTCGATTTCAAGCGGACCAAGTTCGACGTGCCGGGCACGGTCGAGCGGCTGGAGTACGATCCGAACCGCTCGGCGTTCATCGCGCTCATCGGCTACACGGACGGCGAGCAGGCCTACATCCTGGCGCCGCAGCGTCTGGCGGTGGGGGATCAGGTCGTCTCCGGCAAGCAGGTCGACGTGAAGCCTGGCAACGCCATGCCGCTGGCCTCGATCCCGATCGGCACCATCGTCCACAACGTGGAGATGAAGCCGGGCAAGGGCGGCCAGATCGCGCGCTCGGCGGGCACCTACGTCCAGCTGGTCGGCCGCGACCAGGGCTATGCCATCCTGCGCCTGAACTCGGGCGAGCAGCGGCTGGTGCACGGGGCCTGCATGGCGACCGTCGGCGCAGTGTCCAATCCGGACCATGCCAACGTCAACGACGGCAAGGCCGGCCGCTCGCGGTGGCGCGGCAAGCGCCCGGCGGTCCGCGGCGTCGCGATGAACCCGGTCGACCATCCGCACGGCGGCGGCGAAGGCCGCACCTCGGGTGGCCGCCATCCGGTCACCCCGTGGGGCAAGCCGACCAAGGGCAAGAAGACCCGACGCAACAAGGCGACGCAGAAGTTCATCCTGCGCTCGCGGCACCTGAAGAAGTAGGGCACGGACCATGACGCGTTCCGTTTGGAAGGGGCCGTTCGTCGACGGCTATCTGTTGAAGAAGGCGGAGGCCGCGCGGTCGTCCGGCCGCAACGAGATCATCAAGATCTGGAGCCGGCGCTCGACGATCCTGCCGCAGTTCGTCGGCCTCACCTTCGGCGTCTACAACGGCCAGAAGCATGTGCCGGTGCTGGTGTCGGAGGACATGGTCGGCCACAAGTTCGGCGAGTTCTCGCCGACCCGGACCTACTACGGCCACGCGGCCGACAAGAAGGCGAAGAGGAGGTAGGCGATGGGCAAAACTGCTCGCGAACGCGCCCTGCCCGAGAACGAGGCGCAGGCGGTCACCCGCAACATCCGGGTGAGCCCGCAGAAGCTCAATCTCGTCGCGGCCTCCATCCGTGGCAAGAAGGTTGCGGCGGCGCTGGCCGATCTGACCTTCTCGAAGAAGCGGATCGCCAGGGACGTGAAGAAGACATTGGAGTCGGCGATCGCCAATGCGGAGAACAACCACGACCTCGACGTCGACGATCTCGTCGTGTCGCAGGCCTTTGTCGGCAAGGCGCTGGTGATGAAGCGCTGGACGCCGCGGGCGCGCGGACGGGTCGGACGGATCGAGAAGCCGTTCTCCAACCTGACGATCATCGTGCGGCAAGTCGAGGAGACCGCCTGATGGGCCAGAAAGTCAACCCGATCGGGCTCAGGCTCGGGATCAACCGCACCTGGGATTCGCGGTGGTTCGCGGGGCAGCGCGAGTACGGCTCGCTGCTGCACGAGGACCTGAGGATCCGCAAGATGCTGAAGAAGGATCTGAAGCAGGCGGCGGTGTCGAAGATCGTGATCGAGCGTCCGCACAAGAAGTGCCGGGTGACGATCCACAGCGCGCGGCCGGGCATCGTCATCGGCAAGAAGGGCGCCGACATCGAGAAGCTGCGCCGCAAGATCGCGCGGATGACGCAGTCGGAAGTGCACCTCAACATCGTCGAGGTGCGCAAGCCGGAGATCGACGCCAACCTGGTGGCCGACTCGATCGCTCAGCAGCTGGAGCGGCGCGTGTCGTTCCGCCGCGCCATGAAGCGCGCGGTCCAGTCGGCGATGCGGCTCGGCGCCGAGGGCATCCGCATCAACTGCGGCGGGCGTCTGGGCGGTGCGGAGATCGCGCGCATGGAGTGGTATCGCGAGGGCCGCGTTCCGCTGCACACGCTGCGTGCCGACATCGACTACGGCGAGGCGACCGCGGTCACGGCCTATGGCACCTGTGGTGTCAAGGTGTGGATCTTCAAGGGCGAGATCCTCGAGCACGATCCGATGGCGTCCGAGCGTCGGGCTGCCGAAGCCGCCGAGAGCGGTGGTCGCAGCGGTGGCGGCCGTCGCGAGATGCACGGCTGAAGACGGGCACAGGACCTGAAGTAGAGAAGAACCATGCTTCAACCCAAGCGCACCAAGTTCCGCAAGCAGCACAAGGGACGCATTCACGGGCTCGCCTCGAGCGGCACGCTGTTGACCTTCGGCTCCTTCGGCATCAAGGCGCTCGAGCCAGAGCGCATCACCGCCCGGCAGATCGAGGCGGCTCGCCGTGCCATCACGCGCCACATGAAGCGCGCGGGCCGCGTGTGGATCCGGATATTCCCGGACGTGCCGGTTTCGAAGAAGCCGACCGAGGTGCGGATGGGCAAGGGCAAGGGCGCGCCGGAGTACTGGGTCGCCAAGGTGAAGCCCGGCCGGATCATGTTCGAAATCGACGGCGTGCCGCCGGTGGTGGCGCGCGAGGCGCTGAGGCTCGGTGCGGCCAAGCTGCCGATCAAGACGCGCTTCGTACAGCGCGCCGGCGAGTGAGCGGAGTGAGCGAGATGAAGGCGGGCGAGGTCTGGTCGAAGACCGAGGACGAGCTCAAGGACGAGCTGGCCAAGCTGAAGAAGGAGCAGTTCAACCTGCGCTTCCAGCAGGCCACCGGCCAGCTCGAGAACACGGCGCGCGTGCGCCAGGTGCCCCGCGACATCGCGCGCGTGCAGACCGTCCTGGGCGGCAAGGGCCGCGCGGCGGCGAAGGCTTGAGGTCTTAGAGAAAATGCCGAAGCGAATCCTGAACGGGACTGTCGTCAGCAACAAGAACGACAAGACCATCGTGGTCGAGGTCGAGCGGCGCTACACGCATCCGCTGCTGCACAAGGTGGTCCGTACGAGCAAGAAGTACCACGCCCACGATGCCGAGAGCCGGTTCAAGGTGGGCGACCAGGTACGGATCGAGGAATGCGCACCGATCTCCAAGCTGAAGCGCTGGGTCGCCCTGGCGGACTGAAGCGGGATCGGTAGCGGACAGAACGGACATGGCGCGGCGTTGGCCGCGCGACGAGAAGGAAGAAGAGGCCGGCCATGATCCAGATGCAGACGAACCTCGATGTCGCCGACAATTCCGGCGCGCGCCGGGTGGAGTGCATCAAGGTGCTGGGCGGGTCCAAGCGGAAGTATGCCTCGGTCGGCGACATCATCGTGGTGTCGGTGAAGGAGGCGATCCCGCGCGGCCGCGTGAAGAAGGGCGACGTCATGAAGGCGGTCGTCGTGCGCACCGCCAAGGACATCCGCCGGCCCGACGGGAGCGTCATCCGCTTCGACCGCAACGCGGCGGTGCTGGTGAACAACAACAAGGAGCCGATCGGCACGCGCATCTTCGGCCCGGTGCCGCGCGAGCTGAGGGCGAAGAACCACATGAAGATCGTATCGCTCGCGCCGGAGGTGCTGTGATGTCGATGGCGAAGATCCGCAAGGGCGACAAGGTCGTGGTCCTGAGCGGCCGCGACAAGGGTCGGACCGGCGACGTCCTCAAGGTCATTCCGAAGGAAGACCGGGCGATCGTGCAGGGCGTCAACATGGTGCAGCGCCACCAGCGCCAGACGGCGCAGGAGGAAGGCGGCATCAAGTCGAAGGAAGCGCCCATCCATCTGTCGAACCTGGCGCTGGCCGATCCGAAGGACGGCATGCCGAGCCGGGTCGGGTTCAAGTTCCTGAACGACGGTCGCAAGGTGCGTGTCGCCAAGCGATCGGGAGAAGTGATCGATGGCTGAAGCAGCTTACGAGCCGCGCCTCAAGCGCCACTACAACGAGTCCGTGAAGCCGAAGCTCTTGGAGGAGTTCAGCTACGCGAATCCAATGATGGTGCCGCGGCTGGACAAGATCGTGCTCAACATGGGCGTCGGCGAGGCCGTCGGCGACCAGAAGCGCACCGTCTCGGCGGCCGCCGACCTGACCCGCATCGCGGGACAGAAGGCGGTGATCACCAAGGCGCGCACGTCGATCGCCACCTTCAAGGTGCGCGAGGGCATGTCGCTGGGTGCGAAGGTGACGTTGCGCAAGGCGCGGATGTACGAGTTCTTGGACCGGCTGGTGACGATCGCCCTGCCGCGGGTGCGAGACTTCCGCGGGCTCAATCCGAAGAGCTTCGACGGGCGCGGCAACTACGCGCTCGGCATCAAGGAGCACATCGTGTTCCCGGAGATCGAATACGACAAGGTCGATCAGATCTGGGGCATGGACGTGGTGATCTGCACGACCGCGCAGTCCGATGACGAGGCGCGGGCGTTGCTGAAGGCCTTCAACTTCCCGTTCCGCAACTGACGGAAACGGGGCGGGAAACCTTAGGAGGTTCCGTAATGGCGAAGAAGAGCGCGATCGAGAAGAACCGCAGGCGCGCGAAGCTCGTGAAGCAGTTCGCGGGCAAGCGCGAGCGGCTCATGGCGATCGCAAACGACGAGGCGCTTTCGATGGAGGAGCGGTTCCAGGCGCGGCTGAAGCTCGCCGCCTTGCCGCGCAACTCCTCGAAGACCCGCATCCGCAACCGGTGCGAAGTCTCGGGACGGCCGCGCGCCTTCTACCGCAAGCTGAAGCTGTCGCGCATCGCGCTTCGGGAACTGGGCTCGAAAGGCCTGATCCCGGGCCTGGTCAAGTCGAGCTGGTGAGGTAACGGGTCATGGCGATCAGCGATCCGCTGGGTGATATGCTCACACGCATCCGCAACGCGCAGATGCGTCGCAAGCCCAAGGTCACGACTCCGGCTTCGACGCTCAGGCGGCGCGTGCTGGATGTTCTGCAGTCGGAAGGCTTCATCCGCGGCTATTCGACCGTCGAGTTCGACGGCGGCAAGTCCGAGTTCGAGATCGAGCTGATGTACTTCGACGGAGAGCCGGTGATCCGGACCATCGAGCGCATCTCGAAGCCGGGCCGTCGGGTCTATGCGTCGGTGAAGACGCTGCCGACGGTCAACAACGGCCTCGGCGTGTCGATCGTGTCGACCCCGAAGGGTGTCATGCCGGATTGGCAGGCGCGCGAGGAGAATGTCGGCGGCGAAGTGCTCTGCCGGGTATTCTAGGCAGGGCGGAAGAGAACGAGCGGGAGACTGTTCGATGTCGCGCATCGGAAAGAAGCCGATCCCCGTCCCGAGCGGTGTGACGGCGACAATCGACGGGCAGAGCGTCTCGGCCAAGGGGCCGAGGGGGATGCTGTCCGTCGTGCTGAACGAAGAGGTGGCGGCCGAGATGACCGATGAGGGCATCAAGGTGAGCCCGCGCGACGAGTCCAAGCGGGCGCGCGCCATGTGGGGACTGTCGCGGACGCTCGTCTCCAACATCGTGACGGGTGTCAGCGACGGCTACAGCCGCAAGCTGGAGATCGTCGGCGTCGGCTACCGCGCGCAGGTGCAGGGCAAGAACCTGCAGCTGGCGCTGGGCTTCAGCCACGATGTCCAGTACCCGATCCCGGAGGGCATCTCGATCGAGTGCCCGAAGCCCACCGAGATCGTGGTCAGCGGCATCGACAAGCAGCGCGTCGGCCAGGTCGCCTCTGAGATCCGCCGCTACCGCAGGCCGGAGCCGTACAAGGGCAAGGGCGTGCGCTACGCCGGCGAGTTCATCTTCCGCAAGGAAGGCAAGAAGAAGTAACGGGGCCGAACATGAACAAGGGTCTTACGAATCGCGAGAAGCGCGCAATGCGCGTGCGCCGCGCCATCAGGCGGGCGGCGAACGGCCGGCCTCGGCTGAGCGTGTTCCGCTCCTCCAAGAACATCTATGCCCAGGTGATCGACGACGCGAGCGGCCATACGGTCGCGGCGGCCTCTTCGCTTGAGAAGGACGTGCGCGGGTCGATCAAGACCGGCGCCGACAAGGCGGCCGCCGAAGCCGTCGGCAAGCTGATCGCCCAGCGGGCGATCGATGCCGGCATCAAGGCGGTCGTGTTCGACCGGGG
>JAEYRQ010000257.1 GCA_023435545.1 Pseudomonadota bacterium
GGCCCCGCCTCGGCGGCATCGACTTTCTCGCCCCCCAGAGCGATGCGGCGGCGGGCGAACCCGATCAGACGATCCTCGACGGCTCGGTTGACGCTGCCCTCGGTAAACATGCCGTCATCGCCCCGAACGCCCGCCGGCCGTCCGGTCAAGAGCTCCAGCGCCTCGTCCACATGCGAAATGGCATGGACGGAGAATTCTCCCTCCGCACAGGCGGCGAGCGTCTCCTCGTTCAGCATCAGGTGCTGGACGTTCGAGGCCGGAATGATCACCCCCTGCCGGCCGGTCAATCCGCGTCCGGCACAGACCTCGAAGAAGCCCTCCACCTTCTCGATCACCCCGCCAATCGGCTGGACATCGCCGAGCTGGTTGAGCGAGCCGGTGACCGCGAGGTCCTGGCGCAGCGGGATACCGGAGATCGCCGAGGCGAGCGCGCAGAACTCCGCCACCGAGGCGCTGTCGCCCTCGACCCCGCCATAGGACTGCTCGAACACCAGGCTCGCGGTCAGCGAGACAGGCCAGTCCGGGGCGTAGCGGGCCGTCAGCAGCCCGGCGAGGATCAGCACGCCCTTGGAGTGGATCGGCCCGCCCATCTCCGTCTCGCGCTCGATGTCGACGAGCTTGCCCGCCCCCAGACGAACCCGCGCGGTGATGCGGTTCGGACCCCCGAAGGAATAGGTGCCGAGCTGCAGCACGCTGAGGCCGTTGACCTGGCCCACAACGCTGCCGTCGGTCGTGACCAACATCATCCCGCGCCGGACCGCCTCGCGGCTGAGTTCACGCGGCCGGTCGAGACGCCGCAACCGCGCCGCCTCCGCCGCGCCGACATGCCCGGCGCCGATGACCTTGGCCCCTTCGCGGCGGGCTAGGTGATCCGCCTCGCGCATCAGATCCGCGATCGGGCCGAGCCTGACCGACAGCCGCTCCGCGTCGGACGCGAGGCGGCCGGCATGTTCGACGATACGGGCGACGCCGGTACGGTCGAACGGGAGCAATTCCTCGCGGCGTGAGATCGCCGCCACCAGGCGCGCGAACTTCCCGACCGTACCGTCGGTCCACGGCGCGGTCTCGTCGAAGTCGACCGCGACCTTGAACACCTCCGGGAACTCGCTGTCGAGCTGGCACAGCAGGTGGTAGACGAACCGCTCGCCGAACATCACCACCTTGGCTGAGAACGGGATCGGCTCCGGCTCGAGCGACACCGTCGACATCAGCGACAGGTGCTCCGACAGCGATTCGATCTCGATGCGCCCGTGACGCAGCGCCCGCTTCAGCGCGTCCCAGGCGATCGGCTCCGACAGAACCTTACGGGCGTCGATCAGCAGGTAGCCGCCGTTGGCCCGGTGCAGCGCGCCTGGCCGTATCAGCATGAAGTCGGTGACGAGCGTCCCCATTTGCGGCAGATGCTCGATCCGGCCGACCAGGTTGGGCAGCGTCGGATTGTCCTCGCGCACCACCGGCGAGGCGCCTCCCTCCTCGCCGCCGGAGACCAGCATGTTGACCATATAGCGGCGGAACGGCGTGGTGTCGGGATTGCGCGGGCGCTGGGCCGCACCGTCCTCGGCGACAAGGCCGGTAAGGATCGCCGGCGCCGTCTCGATCATGTCCTCGCGCGCCCACCTGATCCAGTCCGCGACGTCCTCATGCGCCTCGAACGACCGGCGGACGTCGTCGATCGCCTGGTCGACCGCGACGGCGGCGAACTCCTGATCGAGATCGCGGACCTCGTGGCGGCGCGAGCGGTCGAGTCGCGTTGTCTCCTCCAGCACGGCGCGCAATTCGTCCTGAAGCTCTGAGATGGCCGCCTGGGTCGCGCGCCGGTCCTCCTCCGGCCAGGCGTTGAAGACGTCCGGCTTGACCACCTTGCCGTCCCGCATCGGGGCGAGCGCGAAGCCGACCGGTGTACGCAGGACCGCAATTCCCCGCGTTTCGGCGCGCTGGCCGAGATCGGCGAACAGTTTCTCCTGCCGCTCCTCGAAGGCCTCGTCGATGGCGCGCCGCCTGCGCCGGTACTCGTCGCTGTCGAACACCGCCGGCAGCCCATCGGCGAGATCGCGCACGGCGTCAGCCATGCCTTCGCGCAGGCGGATCCCCAGCCCGGTCGGCAGGCCGAGCGCCAGCGGACGCTGCGGCTCGTCGAAATTGTTGACGTAGACCCAGTCCTGCGGTGGCGGCTTGCGGGCCGCGAGTTGGCCGAGAAAGTTCGAGACCGCCGTGTGCCGGCCGGAGCTGGGAACTCCCAGGACGAACAGGTTGAAGCCCGGCCGGTCGATGTCGGCCCCGAAGCTCAGGGCCTCCAGCGCGCGCTCCTGGCCGAGGAAACCTTCCAGCGGCTCCAGCTCCGCGGTGGTCGCAAAGCCGAGGCTGCCGGGATCGCACCGGCGCCGAAGCCGCTCGACCGGTACCGCTCGTCCCGTCTCGTTCATCTGATCCTGCATTCAGGGCTCCCCAGGCTTCGCCGCCGTGTAGACCGCATCGCGGACCCCCGGCTGCCCGCCGGGGCCGATCTCATCGCCCCTGCGCGCGCGCGCAGGCGACGCAGAGCCTCGCCGTCGGATCGACCTTCAGCCGCCCCTCGGGGATAGCCTCGCCGCAGTCCTCGCACCAGCCGAACTCACCGTCGTCGATGCGCTGCAGCACCGTACGCAGCTGATCGAGGCGGGCAGCGCGCCGGCGTTCGGCGGCAAGCGCCATCGCCTGAACCTGCATCGCGTCCATGCGCGCGAGCCGGCCGACGCTCTGCTGGTCCAGGGCTACGGGCGCGCGGCCGTCGGCGCTCTGCTGCCGGAGGCCCTCGAGCTCGGTGATCTCCGCCTCGACGAGACGCCGGAAATCCTCGACCCGTGTCCGTTCCATCGGGTGGTCCTCGTCGGTCCTAACCACTCGCCCCGGCTGCGGACGCCTCGGCCGAGCCTCGGATGCACAATGCCGCCAGCGCCGAGGCCGACAATCCGTAGCCGCACAGCACCGCCGAGATTGCCCCGACGGAGAGGCCCGCATCAAGCATTACACCCAGCCCTGCCGGGCCGGCCGCGGTGCCCGCGACCATCAGCATGACGGCGAAGCTGCGGATGGTGCCGAGACGCGACACGCCGAACACCTCCGCCCAGACCGACGCCATGGTGGTCTGCACCATGCCGGTCGAGACGCCGAGCAGCACGAGGAAGACGAACAGCACCGGCACCGGGTCGAGCCAGCTCAAGAGCGCGATGCCGGCGATCATCGGCAGGTTCATGAGCGGCAGCATCGTGCGCGCCCCGAACCGGTCGACTATGCCTCCGGTGCCGAGAAGGCCGCAGGCGTGGCCGACCGCAAATCCGGCGAAGGCCGCGGCGACCATCTCTCTCGACCAGCCCTTCAGTCCGGCGAGCGCTTCGATGTGAAAGGTGAGCGCCGTCGAGGTGAACGGCATATAGAGCAGGATCGGCAGGGCCACCCAGAAGAAACGGGTGCGGCCGACGATGCGCATCCCGTCCAAGGCCCGCGACGGTTGCCCCCCGCTCTCCGTTTGCGGTGCGCGCGTGAAATCCGGCCGGCGGGCGATCAGCCACAAGAGCAGAGGCGCTGCGACGACCAGCAGGAAGGCTCCGAC
>JAEYRQ010000146.1 GCA_023435545.1 Pseudomonadota bacterium
CACCATGCCGGGCCGCGCATCGGCCTGGCGCTCGGCGGCGGCGGGGCCCGGGGGCTCGCGCACATTCCCATCCTGGAGGCTTTCGACGAGCTGGGGCTGAAGCCCGCCTGCATTGCCGGAACCTCGATCGGGGCGATCGTCGGGGCGGCCTATGCCTCGGGCATCCCGGCCGCCGCGCTCCGGCACTACGTGCTTGCCGCCTTTCGGCATCGCGGAGAGGTGCTGACGCGGCTCTGGAAGCTGCGCTACGAGCGCTTCCGCGACATCCTCGCGCCGAGCATCGGCAATCCGGCGCAGCTCAAGGCGGAAAGCCTGCTCGAGGCATTTCTGCCCGAAGGTGTCGCCCGCGACTTCGCCTTCCTCGAGACCCCGTTCACGGCGGTGGCGACGGATTTCTATGCCGGCAAGGCCGTCGGCATCACCAGCGGCCCGCTGCGCCCTGCGGTCGCCGCCTCGATGGCGATCCCGATGATGTTCCGACCGGTGGTGATCGGCGAGAAGGTGATGATCGACGGAGGCGTCACCGATCCCCTGCCCTTCGGCTATGTGCGGAAGGACGTCGACCTCGTGGTCGCGGTCGACGTGATCAACCGACCGAAGGGCGAGGCGCCGGCCGTTCCCTCACCCTACGAGGCGATCTTCGGGGCGACGCAGATCCTGATGCAGGCGGTGGTGGCGGAACGGCTGGAGCACGGCCAGCCGGACGTGCTGATCCGTCCCAATATCAACCTGTTCCGCGTGCTCGACTTCCTCAAGGCGCGCGCCATCATCCGGGCAGCCGACCCGGCCAAGGACGAGATGAAGCGGGCGCTGGAGAAGGCGCTGAAGCGGTTCTGACCGCAGTCAGCGCCTCCACCGGACCATCAGCGGCAGTAGTGGCGCCTGCCGTCGTAGCCGAGGAAGGTGCCCGTCGCCGGATCAAAGGAGCGGTACTTGGATGCGCAGTAGGCGTTCCAGTCCGCCGATCCGGGCGCAACTCCTGCGCTCGTGTAATAGGAGCCGGACGATGCCGGCAGCGAGGGATCATAAGGCTCCAGCCCGCGCGCCGAGGGGTAGGCGTAGTAGGTCCCCGGAGTCGCATAGTAGGTCGGCGCCGGCGCGTAGTAGACCGGTGGCGGCGCGTAGTAGCGCGGCTGGGTGAGCGCGCTGCCGATGATTGCGCCGGCGGCCAATCCCGCGACGCCTGCCGCCACCGCCGCGCCGGAATTGTAGCCGCGATAGCCGTAGTAGCCGGGGTAGTAGCCGGCGTTCCAACCTCCGTAATAGCCGCGGCCGCGCCAGCCGGCCTCGGCCGACGTCACCGGGATCATCATCGCGCCGGTCGCCAGCACGCCGACCATCGCGCCCAGAAGGGCCATCCTTCGGGAGACAAGTTTCAGGATCATCGCTCTCAACCTCGATGGGCGCCGCCACTCGCCGCCCCGGATGGCGATGGTCGGCCATTCAGCCTAACACCTCTTCTGTGGCAGCATCGGGGCCGATGGATCGGCGGACGCGACATATATTTCGGTATTTCTGGAATTACCGTTGACACCGCAGTCGCGCGCGTCCATCCTTCCTCGCATGAAGGTCCATGACGTCGCCGCCCGCCTGGAGGCCCTGGGCAACCCGACCCGGCTCGAGATCGTCCGCGTTCTCGTGCGCACGGGGCATCGGGGCCTGCCTGTCGGCCAGCTCAGGACGCGCCTCGACATCGCGGCCTCCACCCTGTCGCACCATCTGGCGAAGCTCGTCACCGTCGGGCTGGTCAGCCAGGAGCGGCACGGCACCACCCTGATCTGCAGAGCGGAGTTCGACACCATGAAGGACACGGCCGACTACCTGATCGCGGAATGCTGCTCGGAAGAGACGATCGCCGCGGCAACCAGCGAGGAACCCTGCTGCGAGGGCGGCTGCTGCGGCCCCGACTGCTGCGCCGCGGAGGATGCCGCGCAGAAGTAGGGTCGATTTCTCAGGTCCAATTATTCGATAATTCCAGAAATATGGAGATTTAGTATGTCCACTGCCCTCGCCCTGATCCGCGGCCGCGCGATCAGGATCGATCCGGCGCTCGCCGCGATCATCGCGATCCTGATCGCTCTCGCGGTGATCGCGCCGCACCGGGTCGCGCCGTCCGCCGAGTTCGCGGTTCGCAACCTGATCTCGATCCTGCCCTATCTCGCGGTATCGATCGGCCTTGCCGCCTATGCTTCGGCGTCGGGCGCCGACAACCTGATCGCCAGAGCTTTCGAAGGCCGCACCGCGACGATGGTGGTGATGGCGGCGCTGATTGGCGCGGTCTCGCCGTTCTGTTCGTGCGGGGTGATCCCGCTGATTGCGGCATTGCTGGCGATGGGCGTGCCGCTGGCGCCGGTGATGGCGTTCTGGCTCGCCTCGCCGATCATGGACCCCTCGATGTTCGCGCTGACGGCGGGAACGCTCGGCATGGAGTTCGCCGTCGCCAAGACGATCGCGGCCTTCGGCATCGGCCTGTTCGGCGGGTTCGGCATGTGGGCGCTGACCCGGCTGCCGGCCTTCGAGAATCCCCTGCGGCCCGGCATCGGCAACGGCGGCTGCGCCGGCTCGAAGGTCCGGGTGCCGAAGCCGGTGGTCTGGCGGTTCTGGGACGATCCGGCCAGGCGCGAGAAGTTTGCGAAGACCGGCCTCACGACCACGCTGTTCCTCGGCAAGTGGCTGGCGCTGGCCTTTCTGCTGGAGGCGCTGATGGTCGCCTACATTCCGGCCGAGACTGTCGCCCGCGTGCTCGGCAGCGACGGCGTGCTGACCGTCCTGATGGCGACGCTGGTCGGCGTTCCGGCCTATCTCAATGGCTATGCCGCGCTGCCGCTGGTGTCGGGCCTGCTCGGACAGGGCATGGCGCCGGGCGTCGGCATGGCCTTCCTGGTCGCCGGCGGCGTCACCTCGATCCCCGCGGCGATCGCCGTCTTCGCGCTGGCCCGGCTGCCGGTGTTCCTCGCCTATGTCGGCTTCGCGCTGACCGGGGCGCTGATCACCGGGCTGGTCTACGCGATGGTGGCGTAAGCTTCCCTTACCTCCTCGTCATCCCGGAAGCCGCGGCAGCGGCTATCCGGGATCGGGAGGGCAAGACGTTAGCGCAGAAGCGCCCCGATCCCGGCTCTTCGGCTGCGCCTCCGGCCGGGATGACGCCGGAGTTCGCAAGAGTATGCGGTTCACCGCCGCGCCGCGAAGAAACCCTTCAGCAGCTCCGCCGCCGCGCGCGCGGCGCGGCCGGGGGAGAGGTA
>JAEYRQ010000170.1 GCA_023435545.1 Pseudomonadota bacterium
AACGAGATGGACACCTACGCCGCCGACGTCGCGGAACTTGCCCGCGCGCTGGATCTGAGGAACGCCATCCATATCGGCCATTCGACCGGCGGCGGCGAGGTCACCCGCTACGTCGCCCGCGCCGAACCCGGCCGCGTCTCGAAGGCCGTGCTGATCGGGGCAGTTCCGCCGATCATGCTGAAGACCGAGGCCAACCCGGAGGGCCTGCCGATCGAGGTGTTCGACGGCTTCCGCGCGGCGCTGGTCGCCAACCGCGCGCAGTTCTACATCGACGTTCCCGCCGGACCCTTCTATGGCTTCAACCGCGAGGGCGCCAAGGTCAGCCAGGGCCTGATCGACAACTGGTGGCGCCAGGGCATGGCCGGCGGCGCCAAGGCGCACTACGACTGCATCGAAGTGTTCTCCGAGACCGACTTCACCGAAGACCTGAAGGCGATCACGGTCCCGGTCCTCTTCGTGCATGGCGAGGATGACCAGATCGTGCCCATCGAGAACTCTGCCTACAAGGCGATCAAGCTCGTGAGGGACGGCACGCTGAAGGCGTATCCGGGCCTTTCGCACGGCCTGTTCGCCACACACCCCGAGGTGGTGAACGCCGACCTGCTGGCCTTCATCCGCGCCTGACCCTCAACGGAACGCGGCCGTAGCGACGGGCACCGCTCACGGCCGCCCCGGAAAGGTCAGCCGGGAACGCCGATGCTCCATCGTCGAGGAAAGGGGACTTAGCCGATGCCTGTGATCCGGGTGGCGATTGCCGGTTTCGGAGGGGTGGGTCGCGCAACGGCGAACCTGCTCCTGGCCCGTCGCAATCGCTACCGTCACGTCTATGGAGCCGAGATTCGCCTCGTCGCCGTCTGCGGATCTCGATCCGGTCTGGCGGACGCGAATGGTCTTGAACCTGACCGCCTGGACGCGCCCGAGCCGGGCTTGTCGGGTCCGGATTTCATAGAGGCAAGCGGCGCCGACATTCTCATCGAGGCGGGCCCGAGCGATTTTCGAACCGGTGGCCCCGGCCTCGCCTATATCCGATCCGCCCTCTCGGCCGGACGAGACGCCATCGTCATCTCGAAGGGTGCGCTGGTCCATAGCGGGCCAGACCTGCGGGCGCTGGCGCGGTCCTCGGGGGCGATGCTGAAACTCAGCGGCGCTACCGCCGCCGCGCTGCCGACGATCGACCTCATCGAGCACAGCCTGAAGGGCTGCGAGGTGCTCGAGATCGAGGGCATTTTGAACGCCACCACCAACTACCTGCTCGATGCGATGATGAACGAGGGGCTCGGCTTCGACGAAGCGCTGGGCCGCGCGCAGGCAGGCGGGTTCGCCGAAGCCGACCCGCGCAACGACACCGAGGGCTGGGACACCGCCAGCAAGCTCATCCTCATCGCCAATTTCGGCCTCGACGAGGGCCTGACGATGGACGACCTTGCCGTCGAGGGCATTCAGTCGATCACCGAGCAGCACGTCGCTGCATGGCGAAGCCAGCGTCTCGTGCCCAAACTCGTCGGGAGCCTCGTCCGGTCGGACGGCGCGACGCGAGCGACCGTCGGCGTCCGAACCTACCCGCCGAGCGATCCGCTCGCGCATGTGTCGGGAAAGGACAAGGCGATCCGCATCACCACGGATGCGATGGGCGAGACGGTCGCGATCGGATCCGGAACCGAGCCTCTCGCGACCGCGGCCGCTGCGCTGAAGGATCTCGAACACATCCTGACGGCCAGAGCCGCGCGGGCCATTGCCGGCTCGGGAGGAGACGCATGACACGGAGGATCGTGCGGGCCATTCGCCACATAGGCTTCGAGGACCTCGGCAGCTTCGCGACCCCCCTGAAGGAGGCGGGCTACGACATCGAATACATCGATGTGGCCGAGCACCCTCTGGCATCGCTCGATCCACTCGGCTCCGATCTCCTCGTGGTTCTGGGCGGTCCGATCGGCGTGTACGATCATGACGCCTATCCGGTCGTCACCGACGAGATACGTTTGCTGCGTGCGCGGCTCGCGGCCGAGCGGCCGACACTCGGCATATGTCTCGGCGCGCAGCTGATGGCTGCAGCCCTGGGTGCGCGCGTCTATCCGGGTCCGGCCAAGGAGATCGGCTGGTCGGCGCTCGATCTATCCGACGCGGCCGCGCCCAATCCTCTCTCTGGGCTGCGCGAGGTGCCGGTACTTCATTGGCATGGCGACACGTTCGACCTGCCGGAAGGCAGCACGCTCCTCGCATCTACCCCGCTCTGCACAAACCAGGCCTTCTCGCGCGGACCGAATGTGCTCGGCCTCCAGTTCCACCCGGAGGTCGTGGGCGCTCGGTTCGAGCACTGGCTTCTGGGCCATGCGAATGAACTGAACACTGCCGGAATCAACCCGGTCACGCTGCGCCGCGATGCGCAGCTACATGCCGGCGACCTCGAAAAGGCTGGCGCGGCGATGCTGGCCTCCTGGTTGTCGCGCCTGATGCGCTGAATCCCTCATCAATCTTCCCACCGCATGGCACCGCCATCGGAACTCACTGCAGTGCGATGGAACGCATCGGATCGCGAACCGCGCGGCGATAGTCGGTCGGGCTCATGTGTTGGTGCTTGATGAACACCCGGGCCAGCACCTGGTTCGACGAATAACCCACCTCCTGCGCGATCTCCGTGATCGGAAGGTCGGTCTGCGCGAGGAGTTCGCAGGCTTTCTCCATCCTCAGCCGGGTCAGATAGACCCTGGGCGGAACGCCGACGCTCTGCTTGAACATGCGCGCGAAGTGGTACGGAGAGAGCCGCGCCTCGGCTGCCAGTTCATCGAGGCTGATGTCTTCCGAAAGGCGCGCATGCATGAGTTCCAGGCAGCGCCTCTGGGCCCACGGGGCGAGGCCGCCCTTGGCAGGCCGGAAC
>JAEYRQ010000189.1 GCA_023435545.1 Pseudomonadota bacterium
CCCTCCCAGCGCGCGCCGGAGCCCGAGCCCGTTCCCGCGCGCACGCCGATCGAGATCGGCCTCAACGCAGCCATAGTCACCGTCGAGGCCGAGCGGCCGCTGATCCTGGTGGTGCCGGGCGGCGCGGGCGAGACACGCGATGCGCTTCCCTTCGGCCCGTTCGATCCGCTCGCCCATCGCACGCTGGAGATCGGCCTTCGGACCTGGGTCGCCGAGCAGACGGCGCTGAAGCTCGGCTATGTGGAACAGCTCTACACCTTCGGCGACCGCGGCCGCCATGCGCGGCCAGGCGACGCCGGTCCGCATGTGGTCTCGGTCGGCTATCTGGCGCTGACCCGGCTGCCGAAGGACTTCCGGGCGCAAGGCGCGCACTTCGAGGACTGGTACGGCTATCTGCCCTGGGAGGACTGGCGGGAAGGCCGGCCGCCGATCCTCGACGAAGCGATCCTGCCGGCGCTGAACGCCTGGGCTGCGGAGCCCGCGCACCCCTCCGAGGCGCAGCGCGGGCCGGACCGCCGCACCCGGCTGTCGATGTCATTCGGCGTCGACGGCACGCACTGGGACGACGAGCGCGTGCTGGAGCGCTACGAACTGCTGTATTCAGCGGGACTGCTGGCGGAGGCGCTGTCGGACGGGCGGGAGTCGGCGTTCAGACGCGGCGCCCTGCCGCCGCTTGGGCGCGCGATGCGCTTCGACCACCGGCGGATCCTGGCGACGGCCATCGGCAGGCTGCGCGGCAAGCTGAAATACCGTCCGGTGGTGTTCGAGCTGATGCCGCCGAGCTTCACGCTGACCGAGTTGCAGCGCACTGTCGAGGCGCTGGCCGGCACCCACCTTCACAAGCAGAACTTCCGCCGCCTGGTCGAGCAGACGGCGCTGGTGGAGCCGACCGGAGGCTATCACACCTCCACCGGCGGCCGGCCGGCGCGCCTGTTCCGCTTCCGCCGCGAGGCGGTGCTGGAGCGTCCCTCGCCAGGCCTCAGGTTCGGGCCTCGGGGGTGATTGGGGCGGTGTCGACCGCACTGCCCTCCGCAGGTCGCGCGGCGGCCGAAACCTTGCGCAGCAGCGCATGCAACTCCGCAACCTCGCCGCCGAGCGCCCGCTCGACCCGCTTCTGCGCCTCCCGCCAATACGGCACGGCAAGCCCCACCGCCTCCTTGCCGGCATCGGTAATCGCAATGTTCTTCACGCGCCGATCCTCGCCCGGAACGACCGCCAGATCGCCGCGTTCGATCATCGGTTTGAGCGTGCGGGTCAGCGTGGAAGAATCCATGCCGAGCGCATCGGCCAGCGTCGACATCGGTCGCGGGCCGCTGATCGCCACCATGGCCAGGATCGAGAACTGGGTGACCGTCATCCCGGCGGGCGCCAGCGCCTCGTCATACATGGCGGTGATCCGGCGGGTCGCCTTGCGCAGCCGGTAGCAGGTGCAGTGCAGGTCGGCGAGCGGACCGGACGGGGGAGCGGGCTTGTCATCCATGACTTCATTGTATATGCATCTAATGATGCTGTCCATACCAGCCCGACGAGGGAGCATCCGCATGTCCGAGACCGCCCGCGCCCACAGACGCCCCGGCATCTTTCAGGAGGTCGGTGTCCTGCCTCTGGCCCGGATCAAGGACATGGACGGGCTGAGCCAGCTCGAAGCGATGATCGCCGGAGAGTTCCCTGCCCCGCCGATCGCCCGCACGCTGGGCTTCACGCTCGCCGAGGTCGAACCGGGACGCGCCGTCTTCGCCGGCATCCCCGCCTTCGACCACCTCAACCCGCTCGGCACGGTGCATGGCGGCTGGGCGGCGACACTGCTCGATTCGGCGCTCGGCTGCGCCGTGCATACGACGCTGAAGGTAGGCGAGGCCTATACCACGGTGGAGTTCAAGGTGAGCCTGGTGCGGCCGCTGTTGCCGGAGACCGGCGAGGTGACCTGCGAGGGCAGGATCGTCCACCGCGGCGCCCGCATCGCCACCTCGGAGGCGACGCTGCGCGGGCCGGACGGCAAGCTCTACGCCCACGGTTCGGAGACCTGCATGATCTTCCCGATGAAGGGGGAGTGATCGCAAGCGGGGCGTCGAGTAACCCCCGCCGGGATGCCAATCGGGAATCGCCTCGCGTTCGGCATCTCCTGTCGCTCATCCGCCGCTCGTCCTGCCGGATTCGACCGGAACTGCCGGGAAGTTTAACTAAATCTGCGTTGCAAGGGTTAACCCAAGGGAGGATGCATGCTACCCGCAATTGTGGCAACCGCAACCGGCCGGTTGTCCTTCGCCTATCCTGAGGCAACACGGATTGGGGGACTTCATGTTTACACGACGCAGATTAGTTCAAGGGGCAGTTGCCGTGCCGGCGGCAACGCTGGCCGCGCCTGCCCTGCTATCGGCCGCACCGGTGAGAACCTGGCGCATGCAATCGGCGTTCCCGCCCGGAAGCATACCCTACAAGGAAGCCGAGTGGATCGCGAGGAGGGTGGCAAAGGCGACCAACGGCAATTTCCATATAGAGGTCTTCAGCGCCAGTCAGCTGGTGCCCGCCAATCTGCTGCTCCAAGCCTTGTGGAGAGGCATCGTCGAATGCGGCCAGGTACCGTTGGACATCTTCCAGTCGGAGAATTCCGCGCTCGTCTTCGCGTCCGGGGTGCCGTTCGGCCCGAAGGCCGCTGGCCAGATGAAGTGGTGGAAGCGCGGTGGCGGAGGCGGAATCGTCAACAGGATCCTGAAGCCGTGGGACGTTATGGCCTTTCCCTGCGGCGATTACGGCAAGCGGACGGGCGGCTGGTTCACGAGCCCGCTCTCGCGCCCGCGCGACCTCGAAGGACTGAAGATCCGGATGCCTGCCGGCCTGGCGTTGGCGATATTCGAACGGCTGGGCGCGTCCGCAGTCCCGATGCCGCTGAGCGAGGTCGTTTCGGCGTTGCGGGTTGGGATTATCGACGCGGCTGACGTGAACAACCTGTCGGAAGACGAGCAGCTGGGGCTCGATCGGGCGGCATCGTTCTGCTACCGGAACAACTGGTGGCAGCCCGGCCGGATGATCCATCTCACCGTCAGCAAGTCGGAGTGGGCGGACCTTCCGGCCAGCTATCGGAGGGCGTTCAAGGTGGCGTGCAACAAGGCGCATGCCCGCACGCTCAACAAGTACGCACGGGCAGACAGGGCCGCCCTGGCCAGGCTGAAGGAGGCCGGCGTGGAAGTGAAGTCTGCGCACCCGCTATCAATTCGCCGGCAAGCCCGCAGGCAGGCAACGGCAGAGATGCGGGCACGGGCGGCAGCAAATCCGGACTTCAAGCGCGCCTTGCGTTCGATGAATCGCTTTCAGAGCTAGTGCGTCGCGCGGCCGTTCTAGCCACCGATATCCACCACCACCCTGCCCCTCACCTTGCCGGCGAGGATGTCGGGGGCGACGGAGACGACCTCGGCGAGCGGGATCGTCCCAGTCATGGCCGCGAGCTTGGCGTGGTCGAGATCGCGCACCAGCCGGTCGTAGGCCTCGATGCGGCGGGCCTTCGGCGCCATCACCGAATCGATGCCGATCAGGCTGACGCCGCGCAGGATGAACGGCGCGACGGACGTCGGCAGGTCCATGCCGCCGGCAAGGCCGCAGGCCGCGACAGCGCCGCCGTACTTCGTCATCGACAGGACATTGGCGAGCGTCGTCGAGCCGACCGCGTCGACGCCGCCGGCGAAGCGTTCCTTGTTGAGCGCGCGCGGCTTGTCGGCGAGTTCGGCCCGGTCGATCACCTCGGCCGCGCCCAGGCCCTTCAGATAATCGGCCTCCTCAGTGCGCCCGGTCGAGGCGACGACGTGGTAGCCGAGCTTTGACAGGATCGACACGGCTACCGACCCGACGCCGCCAGCCGCGCCGGTGACTACCACCGGGCCGCGATCCGGCGTCACCTCCTGGCGCTCCAGCGCCAGGACGCAGAGCATGGCGGTATAGCCGGCGGTTCCGATCGCCATCGCCTGGGCGGCCGTGAGCCCGTCGGGCAGCCGGATCAGCCAGTCGCCCTTGACCCGCGCCTTGCCGGCATAGCCGCCATAATGGGTCTCGCCGACGCCCCAGCCGTTGAGGACGACCTGGTCGCCGGGCTTGAAATCGGGCTTTTCGGAACTCTCGACCACGCCGGCGAAGTCGATGCCGGGGATCATTGGCCAGCGGCGCACGACGGGAGCAGCACCGGTGATCGCCAGCCCGTCCTTGTAGTTGATCGTGGAGTGCGAGACGCGGACGACGACGTCGCCCTCCATCAGGTCGTCGAGCCCGAGGGCCACCGTCTCGACCTTTTGTCCCTTCTCGCCTTCCTTCTGGACGAGGATCGCCGGAAACCTGTCAGCCATGGCTGCATTCCTTCCCTGTCGTTGGCCCCAGTCGTTCGCGCGCGACTAGTAGCCCGCAGGACGGGCAAGCGGCAAGGGCAGCGGCTTCGATTGCCGTGCGATCGGCGCCGGGCGTAGGCCCCGGCCGGGGCTCACTCCGCCGGCTGCAGCCGCGCCACGGGCACTTCGCGGATCGGGTAGTGGACGATCGCCGCGAACAGGCCGGCCACGATCGCCAGCCACCAGAACATGTCGTAGTTGCCGTAGGCCGCGTAGAACACGCCGCCGAGCCAGATGCCGAGGAACGAGCCAACCTGGTGGGACAGGAAGACGAAGCCGAACAGGGTTCCCATGTATTTCGAGCCGAACATCAGCGCCACCAGCCCCGAGGTCGGCGGCACGGTTGAGAGCCACAGGAGACCTATGGCCGCAGAGAAGATCAGCACGCTCGCCGGCGACACCGGCATCAGGATGAAGATCGCGATCACCACCGACCGCAGGAAGTAGATCCAGCAGAGGATCCAGCGCTTCGACAGCCTCCCGCCGAGCACGCCCGCCGAATAGGCGCCGACGACGTTGAACAGGCCGATCACGGCAAGCGACCATGCGCCGTAACTCGCGTCGAGACCCATGTCGTTGAGATAGGACGGCATGTGCACGGTGATGAAGGCCACCTGGAATCCGCAGACGAAGAAGCCCGACACCAGCAGGATGTAGCTGCGGTGGCCGAAGGCCTCGCCGAGCGCCTGGCTGAAGGTCTGGGTGCTGGCCTGCGCCGGAACACCGCCCGCCGGAGTTCTTACCCCAATCGCCAGGAATGGCACCAGCAACAGGATCAGCGCGAAGAGATAGAGCGCGGTCTGCCAGCCGAAGCTCGACAGGAAGGCCATCCCGATCGGGGCGAAGATGAACTGGCCGAGCGAGCCCGAGGCCATGCCGATGCCGAAGGCCCAGGAGCGGCTCTCGGCCGGCAGGAGCTTGCTGAAGGCGGAGATGACCAGCGCGAAGGCACAGCCGGCGATGCCGAGGCCGACCAGGACGCCGGAGGCGAGCATCAGCAGGACCTGTGACTCAGCATAGGCCGTCAGCGCAAGCCCGGCCGCATAGAGCACCGCGCCGAGCACCATCACCCGCGCCTCGCCCCAACGGTCGGCGACGGCGCCGAGCAGCGGCTGGCCGAAACCCCAGACCAGGTTCTGGATCGCCAGCGCCAGCGCGCACACTTCGCGGCTCCAGCC
>JAEYRQ010000271.1 GCA_023435545.1 Pseudomonadota bacterium
CTGGTCCTCGTAGTGCTTGCGTACCCGCGCCTCGCCGATCGCAGCAAGCGTACGGGCAAGTCGCGTCTCGAAGGCAGCGCGCCGTTCCGGCGTGTCGAGCGGCGAAGATTCCACCTCGCGCGCCCACAGCATGTCCGACAGTGGCCGCGCCAGCGCCAGCGCCTGTTCCAGCGCCGCCTGCCCGCCCGAGCGCACCAGGTCGTCCGGGTCCTGCCCCTCCGGCAAGAGGGCGAAGCGCAAGCTCTTGCCGGGCGCAAGCAGCGGCAGCGCCAGGTCGACGGCTCGGTTCGCTGCCCTCAGCCCCGCCTTGTCGCCGTCGAAGCACAGGATCGGTTCGTCGGCGACGCGCCACAGCAGACCAAGCTGGTCCTCGGTGAGCGCGGTGCCCAAGGGAGCGACTGAATTGGCGAAGCCGGCCCGAGTCAGCGCGATCACATCCATGTAGCCCTCGGCAACGACGACCGTTCCGGCGTCGCGCGCGGCCTGACGGGCCTGGGCCAGGTTGAACAGCACGCTGCCCTTGTGGAACAGCTCGGTCTCTGGCGAGTTCAGGTACTTCGGCGTCTGGTCGGGCTGCAGCGCCCGGCCGCCGAAGGCGATCACACGTCCCCGAAGGTCGGTGATCGGGAACATCAGCCGGTCGCGGAACCTGTCGAACGGTACGGCGATGTCGCTGCCGGTGATCAGCAGGCCGGCCCGCTCCATCGCCTCGCGGTCGATGCCGAGCCCGGCCAGATGCTCCTTGAGCCCGTAGCGAGCCGGCGGCGCATAGCCGATGCGGAACCGCCGGATCATGTCCTCGCCGAGGCCGCGCGAGGCGACATAGGCGCGCGCCTCGCGCCCCTGCGGGCCGTCCAGCTCGGCCTCGAACCAGGCCGCCGCCGCCTCCATCACCTCGTTGAGCCCGGCGCGCTGCCGCTCCCGCAGTTCGCTCTGCGGATCGGGCTTGGGCAGCGGTACCCCGGCGTCAGCCGCCAGCCGCTCGACGGCCTCGGGGAACGGCAGCCCCTCGGTCTCCATCACGAAGCGGAAGATGTCGCCGTGCTTGCCCGAGGAGAAGCAGTGATAGAACCCCTTCTGGTCGTTGACCGTGAAGGACGGCGACTTTTCGGCGTTGAACGGCGACAGCCCGATGAACTCCCTGCCCTGCCGGCGCAGCTTCACCCGTCGCCCGACGACGTCGGAAACCGGCAGACGGGCTCTAATCTCGTCGAGCAACGAGGGCGGGAAGCGCATGCTGGCCTTGGGCGGTTGAGGGGTCGCGCGATTATACCGGTGCGAATCACTTGAAGCGAATCGATTCGCTATCCGACGCCGAACGCTGCCGCCGCCCCGGCAACGCTCAGTTCAGCATGCCCTTGACGACTGCGCTGGCGCGGCCGAAGTCGAGCTGGCCGGGATAGCGCTCCTTCAGTGTCGCCATGGTGCGACCCATGTCGCGAAGGCCGGCGGCGCCGATATCCTTCACGACACTCGCGCAGGCCGCGCGTGTCTCCTCCTCGGAGAGTTGACGCGGCAGGAAGCGCTTGATGATCTCGATCTCCTCGCGCTCCTGCGCGGCGAGTTCGGGGCGGCCGGCCTGGGCATAGGTCGCCTCCGACTCCTCCCGCTGCCGGATCATCTTGGAGAGGATCTGCCTGATATCGTCGTCGCCGACGCAGTCCTTGCCGCTGGTGCGGGCGGCGATGTCGCGGTCCTTGATGGCCGCGTTGACAAGCCGCAGCGTCGCCATGGAACGCTTGTCCTGCGACTTGACGGCGACTTTCAGCGCTTCGTTGATCTCGTCGCGCAGCATGTCCTGTCCATCCACTCCGGTCCCAATGGAACAATAAACCACCCGGCGCGGTTCACGCAACCGGCGGCATTGCCGCAACCCATTGAGATTTCAGGGTTAAATAGTTTGCCTCGCAACTTGACGAGGCAGCATGGGTAACCTAGCTTCCGCCTGGTCTCCGGCCGATCGTTCGTGTTTCGCCGTCGAATCCTGTGAGGGATCTCGGCGCGGCCGGTCTCGGCGCGGCTATGTAGGAAGCTTTCAATGACTGTGCAAGCCCCCGATCAGGGCTTCGGCCCCTCCCCGGATGAAGCCTGGGACGACCCGGTTCCGACCGCGGTGATCGTCCTCGCCGACGGGACGGTGCTGTACGGACAGGGTATCGGTGCCACCGGGCATGCGGTCGGCGAGGTCTGCTTCAACACGGCGATGACCGGCTACCAGGAAATCCTCACCGATCCCTCCTATGCCGGTCAGATCATCACCTTCACCTTCCCGCATGTCGGCAATGTCGGCACCAACGAGGAGGACATCGAGACCGCGAATCTCGCGGCCGCCTCGGGCGTGCGCGGCTGTATCCTGCGGGCTCCCGTCACCGGCCCGTCCAACTGGCGCGCCTCGCGCCACTTCGACGAGTGGCTGAAGCGCCGCGGCATCATCGGCCTGACCGGAATCGATACCCGCGCGCTGACCGCGATGATTCGCGACAGGGGCATGCCCAACGCGGTGATCGCGCACTCTCCGGATGGCATCTTCGACCTGCCGGCGCTGAAGGCCGAGGCCGCCGCCTGGCCCGGGCTGGAAGGCATGGACCTCGTGCCGGACGTCACCACCGCGCAGAGCTACGGCTGGGACGAGACGCCGTGGGTCTGGGGCGAGGGCTACGGCCGGCAGGACAATCCGGAGTTGCACGTCGTCGCCGTCGACTACGGCGTCAAGCGCAACATCCTGCGCCAGTTCGCCGGCCTCGGCTGCAAGGTCACAGTGGTTCCGGCGACGACCGATGCCGAACGCATCCTGCAGATGGCGCCTGACGGGGTGTTCCTGTCCAACGGACCCGGCGATCCCGCGGCAACCGGCGAGTACGCCGTTCCGGTCATCAAGCGGCTGATCGACAGTGGCCTGCCCGTCTTCGGTATCTGCCTCGGCCACCAGATGCTCGGACTTGCCGTCGGCGCGACAACGAAGAAGATGCATCAGGGCCATCACGGCGCCAACCATCCGGTGAAGGACCACACCACCGGCAAGGTCGAGATCACCTCGATGAACCACGGTTTCGCGGTGGACCGCGACACCCTGCCGGACACCGTCGAGGAGACGCATGTCTCGCTGTTCGACGGATCGAACTGCGGCATCAGGATGAAGGATCGGCCGGTTTTCTCGGTGCAGTACCATCCCGAGGCCTCGCCCGGCCCGATGGACAGCCACTACCTGTTCACGCGCTTCGTCAATCTCATTCGCCAAGGCCGGGGCGAGCAGCCGCTGGACGAGCGATAGACCGACGTTGTTTCAGGAACCGCCACGCAGCCGGGTGACGAGTTCCGCCGCCTCGATCCGGCTGAGGCCCATGCCCAGCCGAGCGATCCGCACCGCCGGATTGACCCGGTCCGTGTGACGCGCCAGCGCCGCCACGGAGTCCCGGTAGAGGTCGGCCACGGGATGGCCGAGGAAGCGGCGTAGTTCCAGCACGCAGTCCACCGGCGTGTCTCCGCTGACGAAGGCGCGCCACGTCAGTGGCACGATCGCCGCGTCGACCACCAGCGCCGGGCGCAGCTGCAGCACGTTGTCGTGGCGCCTCGACCGGCCTGCGGCATCGACGATGACGGCGGAGACGGCGGCCAGCGGCAGTTCCTCGCTTTCGACCTGCCGGCCGTTGCGGCTGTGCGTGATCCGGACCGTCCCCTCGGCCCGGTCGAAGACGGCCAGGCTGTCGGCCGACGACCGCCGCAACAGCGCGACGAGGCCTCCCCCTACGGCCAGCGCCAGGATCAGCGAAATCCAGGAGCCGCCCCACAGCATTGCCAGAGCGACCGCCCCGACGCAGGCAGCCACGATCCACACCATCGGCCGCGCAGCGGCGATACCATCGTGCCGGAACTCGAAGACGTCGTCGGCCGGCTGCGTCACGACCATCGGACCCATCGTCCTCCCGTGTCCAGAGGCGACTCTGGCAATTGCAGCCGGCACTGCCAAGGGGTGCCGGCTACCGGGTTCGGCCCTCGTCGGCGAAGATCGCGACCGTCGATGCCATGGTCAGTCAGGCAGGAGGCAAGTCCAGTTCCGGCCGATGATCAGCGCCCGGAACGGCTCCGGACGATCAGCGCCAGAGTTCGGTGAGTGGCCCGTCCGGGCCGCTCACCGGATCGGTTGCCGGATGTGGCACCGCGGCAATGTTGCGGTCCGCGCCCGGCCGCTCTCCGGACTCCCCACGCTTGAGGTCCCAGTCCTGGCCGGGCGGATAGGCTCCCACGACCAGGAAGTCGCCGCTCGCCTCGAGCAGCTTGTGGCCGACCCCGGCGGGCAGCACGACGACGTCGCCCGCGGCGAGGTCGAACTCGCGGCCCTGTGGGCCGCCGAGCATCACCCGTGCTCGCCCCGATGCGACGCCCAGCACCTCGTGGGCGGTCGAATGGTAGTGGTGGAACGGATAAATGCCGGAGCGCCAGGCCGGCTCCCAGCCGTTGCGCTCGAACAGCGCCTCGAACGCCTCGGCGTCCGCCGCGCGCGGCTCGATCGCGGCATGATAGATCAGCGCCGGCAGGCGGCTGTTGGGGATGTCCCGCCCCTCCGCCAGATGGACGGCGGTGATCGGCGGCACGACGACGAAATCCTGGACGGCCATTGGACGCGACTTTCAGATTTGGGCGGCGCATGTTGCAACGCAACAACGTATGATGTCCAGCCCGGTTCCGGCTGCTATGGATTCCGCGGCCTGAGAGGCTAGAGCCGCGCAGCCGAAAAGGTGTCGCAGGCAGAGATCGACCCTGCCTCATAACCGGTGCGAAACCACCGCATGCGCTGGGCCGACGTCCCGTGGTTGAAGGATTCCGGGACGACATAACCCTGCGTCCGCTTCTGGATTGCGTCGTCGCCGATCTGGGCGGCGGCGTTGAGGGCTTCCTCGATGTCGCCCTCGTCGAGCAAGCCCTTCTGGGCGGTATCGTGCGCCCAGACACCGGCGAGGCAGTCTGCCTGCAGTTCCACCCTGACCGACAGTTCGTTGGCCTCGGCCTGCGAGACGCGCTGCCGGATGCGGTTGAACTCGGGCAGGATGCCGGTGAGGTTCTGCACGTGGTGGCCCACCTCGTGCGCAATGACATAGGCCTGCGCAAAGTCGCCGGGCGCCTTGAAGCGGCGCTTCAGCTCCTCGTAGAAGGCAAGGTCGATATAGATTCGGCTGTCGCCGGGGCAGTAGAACGGACCCGAGGCCGACTGGGCGAACCCGCAGGGAGAGCGCACTCCGCCGGCGAACAGCACCAGACGGGGCTCAGCGTAGGCTTCGCCGAACTCCTCCTGGAACACCTTTCCCCAGGTGTCCTCGGTATCGCCCAGCACGACCCGGACGAACTGCGCCATCTCGTCGCTGGCCGGGGGAAGCGGCGCCTCGCTCTGGGTCTGGCCGTCGCCCGTCTGTCCGCCGTCGAGGCCTTCCAGCAGCGTCATCGGGTTGACGCCGAACAGAAGCGAAACGACCACGATGACGATCAGGAATCCGATACCGCCGAAGCCGGCAGTGCCGGTGCCGCCGGTCGGGATTCGCAGACCCCCGCCGGCCCGGCGGCGATCCTCGACATTCGTGCTGCCTCTGCGTCCACGCCACCGCATCGCCGCTACGTCCTTCTGCTATGGGCAATCGTAGGGTGACACGTGAGCACCTTCAACGGGCCGCGTCGGCAAGGTGCCCGGGAATCGGACGGGGGGGGGGGGGGGGGGGGCCCCCCCCCCCCCGGAGC
>JAEYRQ010000222.1 GCA_023435545.1 Pseudomonadota bacterium
TAGACCAGCTTGCCGGGCGTCTGGGCGGACGCTTGATCGGTCTCCTTGGCGGGTGGCTGGATCTTCACGGGCGAGCGCTCCGCGCGGATGACCGGCGGCGGCGCATCGCTGCCACCACCCGAAATCAGTCCGTATCCGACGACACCGGCTCCGCCGACCACCACGAGCCCGACGAGGCTGCCAGCGACCAGCAGGGCGCGGCGACGGCCTGACTTCGGCTCCTGACCGAGTTCACCAGCATACGGCGCGAAGTGGCCGGTCTGGTCGAAACCGGGGTCCGTCTCGGCGTAGATGTCGTCATAGGCAGGATCGTGCTGCACGTCCGCGTACTGCGGATCTTCGTTCCAGTGATCGCCGAGCACGCCTTCTTCGGCATGTACGCCCTCCGGATAGGCAGAGACGCTGTCCACCTCGCCGGCATCGTACGGTCGGTCGTCGAACTCGTCCGATTCGGCCACCGGCTCGCGTCCGGGCGCCGGAAACGAGGAATAGCGCGGCGGCTCGAACGTCGGCTCGACACGCTCTGTCGCCGCTGCCATATCGGCGTAGAGCCTGTTGGTCTCTGGTTCGCCGAAATCGAACTCGGCGCCCGGCGCAGCCGCCTCCTCCGGATATGGCGCGTAGTTCTCTTCATCACTTCGGGCGGTGTCCGGTGGCGGCTCCGGATAGTCATAGACGGACGGCTCGACATAGTAACCGCTATCGGCCGGCGCCTCCGGCTCAGTGTGCTGACGGTTAAAGTCGGCGTGCTGGCGATTGAAGTCGGCGAATGGGTCTTCGTCGATCAGTCGCGCCAGTTCGGCAAGCGGATCGTCCGTCTGGGCAGGGTCCGTGCGAGGATCCGGCATTCCCGCCTCCTCGCTCGTGTCCCACTGCGGATTGCGCCCATGATATCGCGTATCCGACATTCCTCGCCCTATCCCGCTGTGTCTCTTCGCGCAGGCGTCGGAAACCGATAGTCGTCTGGCCGGAAACGCGATTCAACGCATTTCTTCGAGGGGCTCTACACCGAGCACGCCCAGTCCGGCCGACAGAACCGACGCAACAGCCTGAACCAATATTAACCGAGCTATCGTCGAAACTCGATCTCTGGGGTTAATAAAGCGTAATTGTGGCAAGTCCTTGCCGCGATTCCATAGACCGTGGAATTCACTCGCCACCTCGTGCAGGTAGAAGGCGACGCGATGCGGTTCGTGCGCCAAAGCCGCCGACTCGATCGTCCTCGGGAATGCCGCAAGCAGCTTGAGGAGCGACATCTCGGCCGGATCGGCAAGGACCGCAAGCGCCTCCGCCCCGGGCGCTGACATCGGATAAGCAATGTCGGGGAACGCCTCGGCCGCCTGGCGGAACACCGAATGGGCGCGCGCGTGGGCATACTGGACGTAGAAGACCGGATTGTCCTTCGATTGCTCCGTGACCTTGTCGAAGTCGAAATCGAGCGTCGCGTCGTTCTTGCGCATCAGCATGATGAACCGCACGACGTCGCGGCCGACTTCATCGACGACGTCGCGCAGGGTCACGAACTCGCCGGCCCGCTTCGACATCTTCACCGGCTCGCCGCCACGCAGAAGCCTGACGAGCTGGCAGAGCTTGATGTCGAGTTCCGCCTCGCCGCCGCTCACCGCCTTGACCGCTGCCTTCATGCGCTTGACGTAGCCGCCGTGATCGGCACCCCAGACGTCGATCATGGTGCGGAAGCCGCGATCGAACTTGTCGCGGTGATAGGCAATGTCGGATGCGAAATAGGTGAAGCTGCCATCCGATTTCATGAGCGGCCGATCGACATCGTCGCCGAATTCCGTGGCGCGGAACAGCGTCTGCTCGCGGTCCTCCCAGTCATCCGGCAACTGGCCCTTGGGCGGCGGCAGCCGGCCCTCGTACACGAGTCCGCGTTCCTTCAGATCCTCGATCGTTGCCGCCACCTCACCGCCATTGGCGCCGATCAGCGAGCGTTCGGAGAAGAAGACGTCGTGATGGATGTTGAGCGCCGCGAGATCGTCGCGGATCAGCGCCATCATCGCATCGATCGTGGCCTGGCGCACGGTCGGCAGCCAGTAGGCCTCCGGCTGAGACAGGAGGGTGTCGCCATACTGCGATGCCAGCGTCTCGCCAACCGGCTTCAGGTACTCGCCGGGATAGAGCCCCTCGGGGATCTCGCCGATGTCCTCGCCCAGCGCCTCGCGGTAGCGCAGATAGGCCGAGCGCGCCAGCACGTCCACCTGGGCGCCGGCATCGTTGATGTAGTATTCCCGCGTCACCGCATAGCCCGCGAACTCGAGCAGGCTCGACAGGGCGTCGCCGAACACCGCGCCGCGGCAATGCCCCACATGCATCGGTCCGGTCGGATTGGCCGACACGTATTCCACGTTGACGCGCTCTCCTCCGCCGATCCGGCTGCGGCCGAAATCGGCACCCGCCCTGATCAGTCCGTCCAGCACGCCATGCCAATAGGCGGGCGACAGGGTCAGGTTGACGAAGCCAGGTCCGGCCACGTCGACGGTGGTGACGTCGGGTTCATCACGCAGCCGCGCCGCCAGCATCTCGGCGATATCGCGCGGCTTCATTCTGGCGTCGCGGGCAAGCACCATTGCCGCGTTGGTGGCGAGGTCCCCGTGGCTCTTATCGCGTGGCGGCTCGACGGCGATGCGCGTGGTATCGATCCCCGGCGGCAACTCGCCTGCTGCCGACAGCGCATCGACGGTCCCGGCGATGCGGGCCGTGAAATCGCGAAAAACGTCCATGCTCGAAGGATCCCGGCTATGCCCCCGCGGCACCGGCCGACGGGGACGGGCGCCGCCTAACGCAATTCCGGCGCGCCGTCAAACAGCCGCCGGTGCTCGCTCAGCGCATAGCGGTCGGTCATTCCGGCAATGTAGTCGGCCACCACGCGCGCACGGTGGTCGCGATCGCCGCGTTCGGCCGCTATCGACCACTCGGGCGGCATTCGTGCCGGCATCGCCAGAAACGCCTCGAACAGTCGGGTCACCACGTCGGCCGCCTCGGCCATGATCCGGTTGACGCGCTCGTGGCGATACATTCTGGCGAACAGGAACCGCCGCATCTCCGCGACGGCCGCTGCGGCCGTCCCGTCGAACGCGATCATGGTGTCGGGCGCCAATCGAACCGCGTCTGCATTCGCCGGCACAGCGGCTGCAATCCTCGCGGCCGATTCCGACAGCGCGTGCTCCATCAGCCCGGTGATCACCCGACGGGTCGTCTCGTGGATCAACCGTGATCGCTCAAGGCCGCGATAGCGCCGCTGAAGATCCTCCACGATCACTGCGACGAACGGAACCTCGCGCACCACGTCCTCGAGATGGAATAGTCCGGCGCGCAGCCCATCATCGATATCGTGGCTGTTGTAGGCGATGTCATCGGCCAGTGCGGCCGCCTGCGCCTCCAGCCCCGGCCAGGAGCCGAGCATCAGATGCTGGCGGCCGTCCTGTTCCAGGATCGACCGCGGCACGCCAGCCACGTAGCAGCCGATCCCCTCTCCGGCGCTGTCGATCAGCGGCCCGTTGTGCTTGACGATTCCCTCGATCGTCTCCCAGCTGAGGTTCAGGCCGTCGAACTCGGCATATCGGCGCTCCAGAAGCGTGACCACACGCAGGCTCTGGGCGTTGTGGTCGAAGCCGCCGAATCCGGACACCGCCTTGTCGAGCGCCCGCTCGCCCGCATGGCCGAACGGCGGATGTCCTAGATCATGGGCGAGCGCCACTGCCTCGGCCAGATCCTCGTCGAGGCCGAGACTGCGGGCGAGCGCCCGCGACAGCTGCGCCACCTCGAGCGTATGCGTGAGACGCGTGCGGTAGTAGTCGCCCTCGTGAAAGACGAAGACCTGGGTCTTGTACTGCAGGCGCCGGAACCCGGTCGAATGGACGATCCGGTCCCGATCGCGCTGGAACTCGGTCCGCGTCGGGCTCGGTGGCTCCGGATGGAGCCGTCCGCGGCTATGCGCGGGATCGGAACCGTGGGGCTGCCGGCGGCCGAACCATGCGCCGGCGGGTCCCGCCCCGGACGCGGTGCGATTGACAGTCACGTCGCCCACCATACTTTTAGGTCCCTCCGGCCCGGCAAATCGCCACGCCGTCACGGACCGGACATCGAGGAGCCGTCAATGATCGAGGTCGACGACAACCAGGTCACGCTCAGCGAGCGCGCCGCGCGCCAGATCACCCGCATCCTGGCCAAGGAACCGGGCAAGACAGCATTGCGAGTCAGCGTCTCCGGCGGCGGCTGCTCGGGGTTCCAGTACGGCTTCGCGCTCGATTCGTCTCCCGGCGATGACGCTACCGTCATCGAGAAGAACGGCGCCACCGTCTTCGTCGACTCGGTTTCGCTGATGTATATGGCCGGCTCCGAGATCGATTTCGTCGACGACCTGATCGGCGCGTCCTTCCAGGTGCGCAATCCGCACGCGACCGCGTCCTGCGGGTGCGGAACGTCGTTCTCGATCTGACGGCGGGCGCCGGCAGCAGAGTCCGGTCACGGGTGGGGGCCAATGAAGATCGCGACCTGGAACATCAACGGCATCCGCGCACGTATCGAGCCGTTGCGGCGATGGCTGGCGGAAGCTGCGCCCGATGTCGTCTGCCTTCAGGAGGTCAAGTCGGCCGACGATGTCTTCCCGCACGAGGTGCTCGACGGCACCGGCTACAACGTCGCGGTGCACGGCCAGAAGGGCTTCAATGGTGTCGCCATCCTGGCGAAGCGTCCGATCGAGGACGTGGTCCGCGGCCTGCCCGGCGATCCCGACGACCTCCAGGCCCGCTACATCGAGGCGACGGTCGCCGGCGAGCACGGTGTCGTCCGCGTCGCCTCGATCTACCTGCCGAACGGCAATCCGGTCGGCTCGGAGAAGTTTCCTTACAAGCTTGCCTGGATGGACCGGCTGATCGCGCGCGCCCGCGCACGCCTGCACCTGGAGGAGCCGTTGGTGTTGGCGGGCGACTATAACGTCATCCCGATGCCCGAGGACGCCCGCTACCCGGAAAACTGGGTGGGGGACGCGCTGTTCCAGCCTGAGAGCCGGGCGAGGTTCCGCGAGCTTCTCGCCACCGGCTTCACCGACGCGGTCCGCGCCGCCCTGCCAGAAAGCGACGTCTACACCTTCTGGGACTATCAGGCGGCGGCCTGGCAGAGGAACAACGGCATCCGCATCGATCATCTGCTGCTGTCGCCGCAGGCAGCCGACCACATGGTCAGGTGTGGGATCGACAAGGAAACGCGCGGCTGGGACAAGCCGTCCGATCACGTGCCAGTCTGGGTCGAACTGGAAGTCTAGGCGCCGGCTCGGAGGGTAGCGCCAGTTCGGAGTGGCACCGGAGCTATTCGGTGCCCTTGGTCAGCCACTTCTCCGCCAGACCGGCGGCCGCTGCCTTCTGCTCCATGCTCAGCACCTGGCTCGCCCGATGGTCGAGCGCGAGAATCCAGTCGCGCTCTTCCGGACCGGCGTTCTCGCGCGCCACCATCAGCCACATGTAGCCCTTCTCGGGCATCTGCCGGACGCCATCGCCGTAGATCAGCAACTGACCGAGTGTCGCCTGCGCCGCCACATGGTTCTTGCGGGCGGCCAGGCTCAGCCAGCGCGCCGCACGTCCGGGATCCGGCTGCACGCCGTCGCCATCGAGGTAGATGCGCGCGAGATTGTACTGGGCAGCCGCGTCGCCAAAATAGGTGGCGGCGTGAGTGAAAAGGTCTACGGCCCGGCCGGGATCAGGCTTTATCCCCGCCTTGGCGATGCCGTTCTTGTAGTAGGTGGCGAGATTGACGAAGGCGTCCGCGACGACGCGTGCCGAAGGTGTGTAGGGATTATCGTCAGCGTGCTGGTCGGCGATCCGCGAGAACATCTGGAACGCCATGTAGTCGTCCTCGGGGACCCCGTCGCCGCTGGCGTACATCTTGCCGAGCTTCCACTGGGCGATAGCGTGCCCCTTGGAGGCGGCATACTGGAACGCGCTGAACGCAGATTGCAGATCGCCGACGTTATAGGCCTCAGCCCCCATCCGGAACGCATCCACCGGCGACGCATCTGCGGCAAGCGGCAGCGACGGATCGAGCGCTCGCGCCGCCGGCGCCCCGAGCGCCACCGTTCCCAACATCGTCAACGCAAGAACGCCTAGAGACCGCATAGTCCAGTACTTTCACCCTGCGTCGCCCGGTCCGGTTGAGGCAGCTCCAGCCTCCCGGATGCCTCTCTCGAGGCCGGATATCGCTCGTGCTGAGTGCCACGACGCCCGCCGGGCGGGCAATACGCCATTGTCGAAGAGATCGTCTCACGACACTGCGGCGAAGTCGGGGCGGCCTGCGGCGTATCCCGGAAACCGTCTATTTAACAGATGGTTGTTGAGATGAGGTAACTTTGTGGCGCGAACTTGGCAGCGGTGCGCCGGAACCGCGACCGTTGCAGATTGCCCACGCGATGTGGCGGAGATGCAACAATCGTCCTATGCCTCACGAAGCCCTCTATTGAATCGGACTAACCTCCTGTCCGGAGTCGTCAATCCGGCGCAGCCGACCCTGACCATCGGCATTGAAATGTTCGAGGATCAGCTCATCGTTCACGAAGCTCGCCGAGGAAATCGAGCCCGGTGGTGCTGCATCGTTGACAGGCCGGAAGACGAACGTATCGGCATCCCAGTGCGTCAGCGGATAGGCGCGGCCCTCCCCGAAGCCGAGGCGCAGCACCAGCCCGCCACCCTCCGCGCTCACCGACGCCTTGCCGAGGTAGTCGCCGGAATATGCGCCTGTGTAGGTCTCGAGCGGACGCGCCGGCCTGCGATCCGCAGGGGGTTCCCGTCCCGCCAGATGGCCATGCGGCCGGAATACGTCCGCGATTGCCGCCGAATAGACGGTCCACCAGTCCGCCTTGGGTTCACCGTGGAGCACAATGTCGTTGAACTGGAGGGCGATCGCCTCGACGACACCCTGCGGCCAGGCGTTGGTCAGGACCACGATGCCGACATCTGCCTGCGGAATGATGCTGAAATAGGTCGAGGCACCCCACGAGAAGGCCCCGCCGTGGCTCAGGATAGCCTCCCCGCCCGGCGCGTGGTTCAGGAAGAACCCGTAGCCGTAGTAGCTTGACCGCGCGTCCGCCGCCGTCGCCTGCTGAATGGTCGTCTGGGGACTGATCATCGGAAACCAGGCTTGCGGCGATACCGTCGTTCCGTCCGGCAATCGCCCGCTTCCCAGCACGAACAGCACCCACGACGCGATGTCGTTCACCGAGGAACTGACCCCGCCAGAGGGTGTCTGGGGATCGGTGTCGTAACCGGTGGACCAGTGCTGCTCGCCTTCGAAGTCGCGCTCCGGGCCGATCACGTAAATCCCGTTCTCCTCGACATGCCCGACCGCCCGGTTGTCACGCGTCTGGAAATCCGCAAAGCGTGAACTGGTGCGCGCCATGCCGAGCGGCCGGTAGATCAGGTCCTCGGACACGGAGGCCCAGTCGCTGTCCGGGCCAACCGCCGCCAGGGCGGCGGCGGTCATTCCGTAGTTCGTGTAGGCGAACGAGGCGCGGAACGGCCCCAGCGGCAGCATTTCGAGGCTGTCAAGAATGGCTTCGCGCGGGAAATCCAGTTCCTCCAGCTTGTCGCCGGCATGATCGGGCAGACCGGATCGGTGGGCATAGAGGTCGCCGATCGTCACGTGTTCGCTCACATAGGGCTCCTTGAGCATGAAGCCCGGCAGCCGGTCGCGCACCGGCGTATCCCATGCCACACGTCCGGCATCGACCAGCCGCGCGATCACGGTCGCCCCGATCGGCTTGGACATCGAGGCGATCTGGAAGACTGTATCGGGATCGACCGGCTGATCGGTTCCCGCCACACGGACGCCGAACCCCCGCGCATAGGCGATCCGCCCTCCGTGCACGACGGCGATCGCCATGTCTGGGATGCCGGACGCCGCCATCAGTGCTTCGGCATGGGCGTCGATCCGGGCTATCGCCTCGCGGACCCGATATGGCTCGTCAGCCTGCGCGGAACTGCCCGCGCCGCCAAGGATTGCCGCCGTCAGCAGGCAGACCGTCGCTCGGGTCATCGTCGTTGAGGCTCCGGGAAGCGTCGTCTTCCCCAGAGTAAAGCAGCGATTCCTGAACGAGTTGTGCCTACGCGCGTCTACACTTGAACGAAAGCCGCGGAACGCCCCTGCCCGCGACCGATCCGGGTTCAGGCCGCACCCGAGAGCCGCTCAAGAGCCTGTGTCAGGCGCGCGCGTGCCGTTTCCGCCTCGGCCCTGCGCTCGCGCTGCTCCTCGACGACGTGCTCGGGAGCGCGCGAGACGAAGCTGGCATTGCCGAGCTTTGCGTCGATCTTGCCGATCTCGTCGACGAGTTTCTGCACCTCGCGCTGGAGACGGGCGCGCTCGGTGGCGAGGTCGATGACGTCCGCAAGCGGTAGTGCCGCCGTCGTCTCCCCGACGACCACCTGGACCGCACCCGCCGGGGCGGCCTCGGCGAATGCGACACTCTCCAGTCTCGCAAGACGCTTCAGAAGATCGTCGTAACATGACGCCCTGCCTTCAATTTCCACGGGTGACGCCACCAGGACGAGCGGCAGCCTCGCACCTGCCGGGACGTTCATCTCGGACCGCACCGAGCGCACCGCGGTGACGAGATCGATCAGCCACTCGACCTCCGCCTTGGCCTCGGCGTCCACCAGCCCATCGAGATCCGGCCAGTCCGACAGCGCAAGCATGGTGTCCCGTCCGCCGATGCCCTCGCCGATCCGCTGCCACAGTTCCTCGGTGACGAAGGGCATGAAGGGATGCAGCAGCTTCAGGCTCTGGTCCAGCACCCACGCCGCCGTTGCGCGCGTCTCGTCCCTGGCCGCCCCGTCCTGGCCGGACAGGACGGGCTTTATCAATTCGAGGTACCAGTCGCAGTAGACGTTCCACACGAAGCGATAGGCGGCGCCCGCCGCCTCGTTGAACTTGTAGGCCTCGATCGCCTCGGTGATCGTCCTGGCGGTCGCCTCGACCTCGCCGACGATCCAGCGGTCGACGGTGCCCGACACCTTGCGCGGATCGAAGCCCGCGACGGGGACGCAGCCGTT
>JAEYRQ010000238.1 GCA_023435545.1 Pseudomonadota bacterium
CATCCACCGTTCGACGCTCCCCGATCCCGGCTCGCTCTTCGCTTGGCCGGGATGACGACCGGTGGGCAAACGGGACCGTCGAAACGATCGAGTCATCCCCTCAGCCGCTCCCCCCTCGGATCGTACAGCGTCCGGGCGCCGCGCGTTGCCGGATACTGCCGGCCATAGGCCTCGATCGCGAAGTCGCGGGTCTCGACGCCGGCGGGGAGGTAGGCGAGGGCGATGGTGCGGCCGACGGTGTGGCCATAGCCGGCGCTGGTGGTGGTGGCGACGACAGCTCCGTCCGCGAGCACCGCCTCGCCGCCGATCAGCGGGGCGAAGCCGTCGGTGGAGAGGGTGACAAGCCGTCGCGATGGGCCCTCGGCCTTGATCCGCGCCAGAGCATTCCGGCCGATGAAATCGCCTTTGTCCAGGGCAACGGCAAAGCCGAGCCCGGCCTCGAAAGGATCGGTGTCCGGCGTCACCTCGGCCGACCAGTAGACATAGCCCTTCTCGAGCCGGAGCGACTCGATCGCCCGGTAGCCGACGTCGGCGATGCCATATGCAGAGCCCGCCGTCTTCAGCGCGTCATAAGCGGCAGCCGCCTGATCGGCCGGGATGTGCAGCTCCCAGCCGAGCTCGCCGACATAGCCGACGCGGGCTGCCCGCGCCCGGGCCAGCCCGATCTCGATGTCGCGCACCGCCAGATAGGGGAAGGCCTCGTTCGACACGTCGTCATGCGTGACGGCCTCCAGCACCGCCCGCGCCTTCGGCCCGACGAGGTTGATGACGGCAAAGGCCGAGGGGACGTCCTGAAGCGGCGCCGATCCGTCACTCGGCAGGTGCCGGGCGATCCAGCCGGAATCGCGCACGCCGAACTGGCTGCCGGTGACGACATAGAAGCGATCGGCCGCAAGCCGCATGACCGTGACATCCGCCTCGATCCCGCCCCTGTCGTTGCAGAGCTGGGTGTAGACGCAGGTCCCGTCCGGCCGGTCGAGATCGTTGGCCGCGATCCGCTGCAATGCCGCGAGCGCGCCGGGGCCGGAGACCTCGAGCTTGGAGAACGAGGTCTGGTCGATCAACGCGACCGCCTCGCGCACCGCCCGGTGCTCGCGCGCGACCGCCTCGAACCAGCCCGGCCTCTCTTCGAAGCTCGGTGTCTCGGAGGCGACGACAGCGCCGGTGTCGAACCACAGCGGCCGTTCCCAGCCGGCCTTGGAGCCGTAGACCGCCCCTGCCGCCTCCAGCCGCCCGTAAAGCGGGCTCAGCCGCTGCGGGCGGGCTGAGGCCATTTCCTCGCCGGGATAGTGCAGCGCATAGTAGCGGCCATAGGCCTCCGAGGACCGCGCGGCGAGCCAGGACCGGTTCGCCTGGTGCGAGGAGAAGCGGCGGACGTCGAAGGGCCAGAGATCCATGCCCGGATCGCCGTTGAGGATCCAGTTCGCCATCGCCTCGCCGGCCCCGCCCGAGGCGGCGATCCCGGCCGTGAAGCCGCAGGCGACGTAGAAGTTGTCGAGCTCGGGCGCGAGCCCCATCACCGGTTCGCCGTCCGCCGACACCGGAATCGGCCCATTGATGACGGCCTGGATGCCGATCTCGTCGAGGATAGGCAGGCGCCCGGCGGCCGGCAACAGGAAGCGTTCCAGCCGCTCGTAGTTCTCCGGGAACAGCTCCCGGCCGAACTCGAAGGGCACCCCCTCCGGCCAGCACGCGGGCGCGCCCTGCTCCCAGCCGCCGATGGCGAAGGCGCCGACATCCGGCTTCAGGTAGAAGATGCGGTCGGGATCGCGGAACGTGGGCGTCTGCGGCGTCACCTCGATCTTCTTCTCCGTGACGACGTACTGATGCTCGACGGCGCCCGCAGCCAGGCTGACGCCGGCCATCTCGCCGATCCGCTTCGCCCAGATGCCGGCGGCGTTGACCACGCACTCGCAGGCGATCGCACCGTGGTCGGTCAGCACCCGGACGATCCGACGGCCAGCCGTCTCGAAGCCGGTGACGCGGACGCCCTCCCGGATCGCGATGCCGCCCGCCCGTGCCACGCGCGCGTAGGCCTGGGTGAGCGCGTAGGGGTCGATGTAGCCGTCTGACGGGATCCAGGCCGCGCCGACGACGCCTTCGGTGGTCATCCAGGGGAAGCGGGCCTGCGCCTCGGTCGCCGAGATCTCGTGCGCCTCGAAGCCGAAGCCCTTGGCCTGGGTAAGCGAGCGGCGGATCTCCGCCAGCCGCTCCTGCGAGGAGGCGATGCGGATCGAGCCGGACTTGCGCCAGTCGACGACCTGTCCGGACTCGGCCTCCAGCCGGTCGAAGACGGCGACCGAGTTCTGCATCAGCCGGGTGAGGTTCTTCTTCGAGCGCAGCTGCCCGACAAGGCCTGCCGCATGCCAGGTCGAGCCGTGGGTCAGCTGCGCCTTTTCCAGGACGACCACGTCCGAGACGCCGGCGCGGGCGAGATGGTAGGCGATCGCGCAGCCGACCGCGCCGCCGCCGATGATGACGATCCGGGCGTGGGAGGGAAGCGCGGTCATTGCAGACACCGGGCTTTCGGGGAGACAGCTTCCGCGTCATCCCGGCCGCAGCGTGCAAGGCGCGCGGAGAGCCGGGATCGGGATGCGTCCAACGGTCCCGGCGTCCCGGTCCCGGATCGGCCTTGGGCCGTCCGGGATGACGCTGGAATTGAGAGTTCCCCTTCCATCACGCCTTCACCCGCTCCATCCCGGGATCGTAGAGCGGCTCCATGAACACCCGCGCCGGCACTCGCTCGGTCGCGACCTCCAGTTCGTAGGTGCCACTCTCCACATAGGCGCGGTCGACCCCTTGCGCGTTGCGGACATAGCCGTAACCGATCGATTTCCCCACCGTGTAGCCGTAGCCTCCGCTGGTGAGCCAGCCGACGCGCTCGCCGTTCCGATAGATCGTCTCGCGGCCGACGAGCACGATGTCCGGATCCACGGTGAAGCCGGCGAGCAACTTCTTCAATGGCCCCTGCCGCTGCCGGTCGAGAGCCTCGCGGCCAAGGAAGGGCTGGTTGGTCTTGAGTTTCACCGCCCAGCTCAGGCCCGCCTCCAGCGGCGTGTGGTCCGGGCCGATGTCGGAGCCCCAGGCGCGGTAGCCCTTCTCAAGGCGCAGCGTCTCGATGGCGCGGTAGCCGGCCGGCCGGATGCCGAGGTCGGCACCCTTGTCCATCAGCGCTTCGTAGACGTTGACGACATACTCGGTCGGCACATGCAGCTCCCAGCCGAGCTCACCGACATAAGTGACCCGAAGCGCCACGACCGGCGCGCCGGCGACGCCGATCTCGCGCACGGCGCCGAACGGGAATGACTCGTTGGACAGGTCCTCGCGGGTGAGGCGGGACAAGAGCTCGCGGCTGTTCGGCCCCATCACCGACAGGGTTCCGTAAGCCGATGTAACGTCTACCGCCTGGGCATTCAGCCCTGCCGGGATGTTTCGGCGGATCCAGTCGAGGTCGTGGGTGGCGAAGCCGGTTCCGGTGACAATGTAGTAGCGGTCGGCGGCAAGCCGGGCAACGGTGAGGTCGCACTCGATGCCGCCGCGCGAGTTGAGCATCTGCGTATAGACCAGCCGGCCCGGCGGACGTGACACGTCGTTGGCGCAGATCCACGACAGCGCGGCCTCCGCGTCCGGCCCGACCACCAGGAACTTGGCGAAGGACGACTGGTCGAACACCGTGACCGCTTCTCGGGTCGCCTGATGCTCGCGGCCGACCGCCTCGAACCAGTTCTGCCGGCCGAAGCCATAGATGTCGCGTGGTTCCTCCCCTTTCGATGAGTCGGCGAACCAGATCGGCCGCTCCCAGCCGAGCTTCTCCCCGAACGCGGCGCCGGTCGCCTTCAGCCAGTCATAGAGCGCCGAGCGGCGGCAGGGACGGCCGCTCGCGTGCTCCTCGCCCGGCCAGGCAATGGTGTAATGCTTGCCGTAGAGTTCGAGGGTGCGGGTGCGGATCCAGTCCGTGTCGAAATGCGGCCGTCCGAAGCGGCGGATGTCGACCGGCCACAGGTCGAAGAGCGGCTCGCCGGCGACGATCCATTCGGCCAACGCCATGCCTGCGCCGCCGCCCGAGGCGATGCCGAAGGCGTTGAATCCTGCGCCGACGAAGAACCCGCGCTGTTCCGGCGCCTCGCCGAGGATGAAGTTGCCGTCCGGCGTGAAGCTCTCCGGGCCGTTGATCAGTTCCTTGATCCCGGCCGTGGAGAGCGCCGGCACGCGGCCGAGCGCCAGCTCCATGGTCGGCGAGAAGTGATCCCAGTCGGAGTTGAGCAAAGAGAACTCGAAGCCTCCGGGAATGCCGTCCTGGGCCCAGGGGATCGGGTTAGGCTCGTAGCCGCCCATCACGAGGCCGCCGACTTCCTCCTTGTAGTAGGTGAGGCGGTCCGGATCGCGCAGTGTCGGCAGGGTCGGAGTGACGCCTTCGATCCGCTCGGTGATCAGGTACTGGTGCTGCACCGAGACCAGCGGCACGTTGACGCCGGCAAGCCGGCCGATCTCACGCGCCCACTGCCCGGCGCAGTTGACGACGATCTCGCAGCGAACCGTCCCCTTCGGCGTCTCGACGCCGCGGATGCGGCTGTCCTCGATCAGGATCGCGGTAACCGGCGTGTCCTCGAAGAACCGGACGCCGGTCATCCGGGCGCCCTTCGCCAGCGCCTGGGTGATGTCGGAGGGGTTGGCCTGGCCATCGGTCGGCAGATATGCCGCGCCAACGAGATCCGACACGTCCATCAGCGGCCAGAGCTCCTGCGCCTCCTTCGGGGTGAGCAGGTGCATCTCCAGCCCGAAGGAATGCGCCGTCGTCGCCTGCCGGCGCACCTCGGTCCAGCGGTCGGCATTGCAGGCGAGCCGCAGGCCGCCGTTCATCTTCCAGCCGGTGGCGAGCCCTGTTTCCTCTTCGAGCCGGGCGTAGAGCCTGACGGAATTCCCGAGCAGCTGGGTGATGTTGGCGGAGGTACGAAGCTGGCCGACGAGGCCCGCCGCGTGCCAGGTCGAGCCGGAGGTGAGCTTCGCCCGTTCCAGTACGATCGTGTCGGTCCAGCCGAGCTTGCCGAGATGGTAGGCCGTCGAGCAGCCGACGATGCCGCCGCCGATCACCACGGCGCGCGCTTCTGCCGGAAGGTCAGTCATGGGGTCGTTTCCTCGGGCATTGCTCTTGTGAGTTCCTCATCATCCCGGCCGAGGGAAGCGAGAGCCGGGATCGGGACGCAGGGAACGGTTGCGACATCCCGATCCCGGATCGGCCTGCGGCCGTCCGGGATGACGTCGTCTGGATGCGGATCGGCGGCTGGCAGTCGGGGGCGGGCGCGCAGCATGACCACCGTCACATCTCCCCGAACGCGGCCATCGCGGCCTCGAACCGCTTCAGGTTCTCCGCCGTGTAGGCGCCGTAGTCGAAGGCGAGGCTGGAGTGGATCTCGGAGACCATGCTCCACATCGTCTCGCGCAGGAGCGAGGCGCACTTCATCGCCGCATAACGGCGGCGCAGGTCGTCAGTGACCGGGCGGTCGAAATAGGCCTCCAGCAGCCACTCCTCCTGTTCGGGCGTAAGGCCGTTGTTGGAGGCGAGCCCGCCGAGGTCGAACAGCGGCGAGTTGAAGCCCGCATAGTCCCAGTCGATCAGCCAGATGCGCTCGCCGTCGTCGATCAGGTTGCCGGGCAAGAGGTCATTGTGGCCGAACACGACATCGACCGGTCCGACCGCCTGCTCCAGCG
>JAEYRQ010000266.1 GCA_023435545.1 Pseudomonadota bacterium
GGAGAGCGTCGACGAAGCCGGCGAAGGCATTGAGCGTGAATTCCGGTAGCAGGATCAGCCCAACTGCGAGACGCGGAGCCGGCGGATCGGGCGGAACCTGCGGAGGAACCTGAATGTTCATGGCGTCCAAAGTGGCACCGATGTCCGGAATCATCAAGAAGTTGTCCGAACGGTCCTCGCCGGTGATACGCCAGCCGACCTAACGTAACGGATCGGACGCGGCCGGCAGCACCGACCAGAAGATCGGACGGCTACCCGAGGCATCATCGAGAACAGGGGAACGATCATGATCCAGGGACTTCGCATCGGGCTCGGCGGCGCCTCACTCGCGCTGGCGATGATGGTGGCCGGCGCGGCCGCGCACGCCCAGGAATTCACGCTGCGCGCCAACACCATCGGCGCCGAGCAGGGTATCCAGATGGAGGGGCTGCGCACCCTCAAACGTCTGGTCGAGGAGCAGTCCGGTGGCCGCGTGGCGGTCTCGCTGCATCACTCGGGTTCGCTGGGCGAACAGGAGGACAACATCGAATCCCTTCAGGTCGGAACTCTGGACATCTCGACCATCGAGACGCCCATCACGACGGTCGATCCAGTCCTCGGCGTTCTGTCGCTGCCCTACATGTTCCGAGATCGCGCCCATGTCGCCCAGGTGATGGAAGGCGAGATCGGCGAGGAGATCGCCGAGCGGCTGCTCCAGCATGACCTGCGGGTGCTCGGCTACTACGAGGGCGGCTTCCGGCAGATCACCAACAACGTGCGGCCGATCGTGACGCCGGAGGATCTGCGCGGCGTCAAGATGCGCACGCCCGGCAGCCAGCTGCGGATCAAGATCTTCAACCATTACGGCGCGAATGCCTCGCCGCTGCCCTACGCCGAGCTGTACTCGGCGCTGCAGACCGGCGTGTTCGACGGCCAGGAGAACCCGCTCGTCGAGGTTCAGGCCAGCCGCTTCTACGAGGTGCAGAAATACCTCTCGCTGTCCAACCACATCTACACCGTCGGCTTCCTGCTGATGAGCGAGCAGACCTTCCAGTCGCTGCCGGAGGACCTGCAGCAGATCCTGATCGAGGCCGGACGCGAGGCTGCCCGGGCCACCGTTGCCTTCGGCGAGCAGGCGGACCAGAGCGTCGTCGACCTTGCCGTCTCGCGCGGCATGGAGGCCAACGAGGTCGATACCGAAGCCTTCGTCGAGGCCTCCCGTCCGATCTGGGACGAGGAGGTGCCGGGGCTCGGTGCGGACGCGACCTCGCTGGTCGAACGGATCGTCAACACCCGCTAGCCTCGTATTCGGGAGCGGTCCCGTGCCGCTCCCGCCCCTCAGCGGAACCCTCATCGGGCGCACCCATGTTTGACCGCATCTGCGAAGCGATTTCGGTGGCGCTGCTGGCGGCGACGGTGATCATCGGCTTCCTCGCGGTGATCTACCGCTACGTGCTCGGCAGCGCCCTGTCCTGGTCGTTCGAGGTCCTGGTCGGGCTCCTCGTCTACATGACGTTCCTCGGCGGCTATCTTGCACTGCGGCAGGGCGCCCATCTCAGGATCGATATCCTGGTCGTCCGTTTTCCGTTGCCGGCCCAGGTCGTGATCTTCACCGTCAACCAGCTCGCCATCGTGGCGGTCGGGGTGGTGATGGTCGTCTGGGGCTTCGAGCAGGCCCAACGCTTCGGCGGCCGCTCCTCGCTGGTGCTCGAGGTGCCGATGGTCGTGTTCTACGCGATCCTGCCGATCGCCGGCGCGGGCATCGCGCTGGAAGCCGGCCGCCAGTTCGTCGCCGGCCTGCTGGCGGCGCTGCGCGGAGAGCCGCCCTACCACCCGGCAGCCGACACGGCGGAAGCCATGCGCTCGGGAGGCGACATATGACGCTTCTCTGGGTCCTTCTTCTGCTTCTGGGCGCCATTGGCCTGGGCATGCCGATCGCCTTCGCGCTCGCGGTCGTGTCGATCCTGATCCTGGCGCTGGGCGGGGTGGACATGCTGGTCGTCGCGCAGCGGCTCTATCGCGGCGTCAATTCCTTCCCGCTGCTCGCGGTGCCGCTGTTCATCCTGGCCGGCCAGATCATGAACCACAGCGGCATCTCGGCCCGCCTCGTCGATTTCGCCAAGACTCTGGTCGGCGCGATGAAGGGCGGCCTGGCGGCGGTCAATATCGTCACCTCGATGTTCTTCGCCGGCATGAGCGGCACCTCGATGTCCGACACCGCCGCCGTCGGCGGGATCATGATTCCTCCCATGATCAAGCGCGGCTATTCGGCGGCGTTCACCGGCGCCGTCACCGCCTCGTCCTCGACGATCGGCATCATCATCCCTCCAAGCGTGCCGATGGTCATCCTCGGCGCCTTCATGGGTGTCTCGACGGGCGCGCTGTTCGCAGCCGGCATGGTGGCCGGCATCCTGCTCGGCCTCGGCCTGATCCTCGCCGCCTGGGTGATCTCGCGGCGCTACGGCTATCCGTCGGAGGATCCGTTCAGCCTGCGCGCGGTGGTCAGCAGCTTCTGGCGCGCCTTCCCGGCGCTGATGATGCCCGTGATCATTCTGGGCGGGATTCTCGGCGGCTTGTTCACCCCCACCGAGGCCGCTGCCGTCGCCGTCGTCTACGGTATCCTGGTCAGCATGGGTGTCTACCGCTCGCTGCCGCTGCGCAAGCTCTACCAGGCAGGCGTCGAGAGCAGCGTTCTGACCGGCGCGGTGATGCTGGTGACCGCCACGGCGCACGTCCTCGGCTTCACGTTCGCCTACGAGAACCTGGCCGAATCGGTGCTGCGTCCGGTCACCGGCATGGACATGTCGCCGCTGGTGTTCCTGATCATGGTCAGCGTCTTCCTGATCATCGCCGGGACCTTTCTCGACGGCATCGCGATGATGTTCATCATGGTGCCGCTGTTCCTGCCTACCGCCCAGGCGCTCGGGGTCGACCCGCTGCAGTTCGCGATGGTGGTGATCCTGTGCTGGGGCATCGGCCAGCAGACGCCGCCGGTCGGCGCCGCCCTGTTCATCACCAGCGTGATTGCGCGGGTCGACGTGCTGCGGCTCACCTGGGCCAACATCCCGTTCATCGGAGTGATGATCGCGGTGCTGGCGCTCATCATCCTGTTTCCCGAGGCGATCGTGCTCTTCGTGCCGCGGATGCTGGGACTCTGACTTCGACCAATTCCTTCAACGCTTGAGCTCATTCGGGGACGAACAATGCGCAAGACGCACTTCATCGATGTCATCTACACGCACACGGAAGGCGAGCCGACCTGCATCATCCATTCCGGCATCCCCTATCCGTTCGGGACCGACATCC
>JAEYRQ010000006.1 GCA_023435545.1 Pseudomonadota bacterium
TCTCAGGACCGACCCGGGACGATCATTCGCCCACGGCCGTGTCGGCTGGAATCTGGTCCAGCTCATCGGTCGCGGGGGCGGGCTTCCTCGTCTTGGCCGCTTTACGGCGCATGGCGGCATAGCCGCCGTCTCCCGACCGTGCCGGTCTATCCTTGGCGGATTTCCGTGCTGCCCGCAGCTTTACGACCTTCTGGCGCAGTTTTGCATTCTCAAGGCTCAGATCATGGATAAGCCGGGCGATATCGTCGACGGTCTCGGGTTGCCACATCTCCCCGATTTCCGGCAGGTGCGGTTCGGGCAGCGCCAGGCCGAAGTCCCGGCGCAATCTTGCCGCCTCGGCGGCAGTGGCCTCTCGCACGATCGCGCTTTGCGCCGCATCGAGAGCAAACTTGCTGCCGCGGATCCTCATGAGTTTGCTATTGAGGTCCTTGGCGTAGAGCAGTCTGGATTCGAGCTTCTCCTCTGCGGTCGCGCTATCGTAGAGCCGCGCAATTGCGTCGGCCAGCAGTGCTCCTTCCTGCGACAGGCTTTCATTGTGTATATGCGTACTGAAGATATCAGCGTCGGCGTCCGAAATCCCGATCACCTTCAGGAAGTCGCGAACCACGTCGCCGCGATGCAGCAACGCGCGATCGAAGTCGCGCAGGACCATGCTCTCCCGGCCGTAGACGTTTCTGCACGCTTCCAGCTCGCGATAGGCGGTTCCCTCGGCGTTCGGGTTGAATTGATCCAGCGACGTTCCACCTTTCAGCCGCTGCTGCACCTTGCTCACAGTGAGCGAGGCCGGATGGCGGACATAGGCGACCACCACGATCCTTTCGCAGAAGCCCAGCAACCAGGACCGCATGTCGCGCAGATGTTCCTCTGAGCTGCCCGAAAAGACCTCGCTCGACAGGATCAGCCGGCGCGCGTCGGCGGCCTGCGCCTCCTGCAGCACGGCGGCGCGGAAATCGGCCTGCAACTGCTCCACTGTGGGAGTCTCCGCCCCTGCCTGGCTCGCCCGTCTCTGCCACGCTATAGAACGGAAGGACTCGGGCTTGGCGGCGATCAACAAAGGTGCGTGATTGGCGGCGATTGTCGGATAATGAAACCCCGTCTGCTGCAGTACGGCGGCATTGCTCGCCAGCGTCTTCTGAATGGAAGTGGAACCTGTCTTTTGACCACCGATATGCAGATAGCAGGTCTCGAAAATCATGCCATTTCCCTCGTATCGGTACGCCGTCTGTGCAGGTATCGCCAAAGATTCACGCATATCGTATGCGCAATAGTACAAATTGCAGGGTCTTGTATGCATTGACGGCAGTCAGGGTCAACCCATTCGCCGGACTTGCTCGGCCAGAAGTGTCTTACCGCATCGGCTTCGGGTGGCTCTCGACGCAGCGGCCCGGGTCGGGGCGCAAGCGCTGCCTCACAGGCCTGCGGCAAGCGGCGCAACGGGGCGGGGACACGCCCCCGGTTCGATCGGCTGCGGCCTGTCTCCGCGATCCACTTTCGCGAAACACTCGATCAGCCCGGCAGTTGTGGCATCATGGAATAGCAAGTCGGATCGTCTGTGCAAATTGGCGGCGAAGCGGAGCGTCATCAAATCAAGGCAACACCGGAGGGCGTCCCCGGGATAGGGTCGGCGGTGAAGAGCACGCTCCGGCGGCTCGCCCAGTGTCGTCGGCCGACGTCAGCTCCGCCGGGGACATCATCGGTGCCGGAGCGAGTCCGGCACCTTCTGGCCCGCATCATCCGCGATGACCCGGCGCGCTTTGCCCTGCTCCGGCTTGCCGACCTTGCCCTCGATGATACGGGGGGGCAGCCCATGTCGTCGCGCGATGATTCCCCGATAGGGAAGCACCGACTTCACGAATTTCGAAGTCGGTAGCTGCGGCCTGACTGGGGAGAGTGTCGCCGGGTCGTCGGAGTAGCCGAAGACCTCGAAATCGCGTCTGAAGCTCTTATAGACGAGGCTGGCGATCTCATCCGAATAGGTGTCGCGCACCAGGTCCGATGCCCCGGTCCTGTGGATGGCGGTGCTCGCGGTCTCAGGAACCGCCAGCCGCAGCGCGGCGACGACATGGGCCTTGGCTGCATCGAGTTGCTCGAAATGCCCAATGTAGTCGTACTGAAAGAAATCGGCCGCAAGCTTGTAGACCTGATCGACCCAGTGAAGGTTGCGCTTGTCATTCGGCTGGTCGCACACCATCCGAGCGAACTCGTCGAACGAGTTTGGCTGTGAGGGCAGGCGCAGCTTCATCAGTCGAGCTTCTGGCGGAACCCCGACATAGGGGACCTTGTCCAGATAGCCCGAGAGCAGGCGGCTGTAAGGATTGCGAACCACTGAGAACTTGTAGAGATGTCGCCGGGCCGTCATGTCGTAGATGAACTGGCCGTAATCGGACGGCCGGTAATGATCCCAGGGAGACACATCGTCTCCCGTGGATTTCGCTTTCCCAAAATTGTGGACCTCGAAATACTGGTCAGGAACCGGCTCCGCGTACCCTATGCTGTTGTGCGCGGTCCACAGCATGCGCTTGATATCGGTGTTGGCGCATTTTCCCAAGGGGACGTATATGTAGCCGAGGGCAAAGGACCTTACGCAGTCCCGCAGTAGCTCCAAGAGGTTCGATCGCCGTAGCGGTGACAGATCAACTTGTGCGGATTTCATTTCTTCAACGGCCCTTTTTGCGGAGCTCCCGCTCGAAGCAGGCTGGCCTATTAAACGCAATGGCGCCCTGTGGGCAAGGGTTCAGGCAAGCGGTCGGCCGAAGTCAATTCCACGCCTTGCCGTGCACATCTCCCCGAACCGGTTTCCCACGCGGCGGGCACACGTGACCAGCAGGCGCGGGCCGCTATTCGCAATCTGGAATTATGGTAACATAAGCTGTTGAGTCGGCTCAACTCCGTCAGGAGACGGAGAGCCGGCCCAGCGGCAAATCGAGGCAACACCGGCGGCCGTCCCTGGCGACAGGGGCGGCCGTTTCGCATTTCGATCCGAGCTTCGCACCCTTCCGCGTCATCCTCAACCTCACTCCACAGCCCCGGGAGCGACCCATGGCCGCCGAGAGCTTCGAGCATGTCCTGCCGCATCTGTTCCGCCACGAGGGCGGCTATGCCGACCACCCGTCCGATCCCGGCGGGGCGACGAAATGCGGCGTCACCCGCGCAACGCTGGCCGCCTGGCGCGGCCGTGCGGTGTCGAAGTCGGAGGTGCGGGCGCTGACGAAGGCCGAGGCCGCCGCCATCTACCGGGCACGCTACTGGGACGCGGTCAAGGGTGACCGGCTGCCTGCCGGGATCGACTACGCCGTGTTCGACGCGGCCGTGAACTCCGGCCCGGCGCGCGCGGCGAAATGGCTGCAGGCGGCCGTCCGTGTGCCGCAGGACGGCATCGTCGGCCCGGTGACGCTCGCCGCCGCCGCCTCGGGCGATCCGGCCCGGCTGATCGGCGACATCTCGGAGATCCGGCTCGCCTTCCTGCGGGCGTTGTCGACCTGGCCGGTGTTCGGCAAGGGGTGGAGCCGCCGGGTCGAGGAGGTGGGGGCCGAGGCACAGGCCTCGATCGTCGTCGCCGAGGCGCAAGGTTCGCCCCGTCAGCGCAACTGGCGGCCGGCCTTCATGATCGTCTGCATGGGCCTGCTGGTCTGGCACGCCGTCGCCGTCCCGATCCTCGCCGCCATCCTCGCCGTCCCCCTCGACGAGGTGGTGGGCCTGAGGGCCGTGCCGGACGGGCTGTGGACCCTGCTGGTGGTCGGCATGGGCGGCTATATCGGCGGAAGGAGCCTGGAGAAGGTGTTCGCCGGGAGGGGGTAGGGGGGCAGCGGCTCCCACCCCCTTGCGGGCCAATCGCACAGTGGTGTCGTCGCCCGCCGTCTGCTCGCAGGGGCAAGCCTGCATCGGCGGGGCGTCGGGAGGGACCGCCGATGCCGGTCTCCCACCTCTCCTGGAGGGAGAGGTCGGGCCGCAGACCCGGGTGAGGGGTGTGGCGTCTCAGGATGGAGCTCCACCGCCGGAGACGACGCAGCATCCTGAAAACAGGACGCTTTCGGCGGTTCTTGTCCTGCAATGGTGCCCGCCGCTTCGCCCGCGCCCCCTTGTGTCTTTCGGTTGCTGTAGGAAGGGGTGCTGCCGGGAGGCGAGGCTAGCGCCTCCCGGCGGTGCGGATCGGCGCCCGTGTGCCCCTGGGTCGTGACGCGGCCGTGGGTGAGCGAGG
>JAEYRQ010000344.1 GCA_023435545.1 Pseudomonadota bacterium
TCGTGTCGGTGACCTACGGCGCCGGGGGCTCCACCCGTGACCGCACGCACCAGATCGTCGCGCGCATCGCCCGCGACACCGCGTTGCGTCCGGCTGCGCACCTGACCTGCGTGGATGCGACCCGCGAGGAGATCGAGGAAGTCATCTACGGCTACTGGGATGCGGGCGTGCGGCATATCGTGGCGCTGCGCGGCGATCCAGCCGAGGGCGTGGGCGGGCGCTACCAGCCCCACGGCAGCGGTTTCCAGTCCACCGCCGAACTGGTCGAGGCGATCCGGCGCATCGGCGACTTCGAGGTCTCCGTCTCCGCCTATCCCGAGAAGCATCCCGAGTCGCCCGACTTCGATGCCGACATCGACGTCCTCGCGGCCAAGGTCGACGCCGGAGCAACCCGCGCGATCAGCCAGTTCTTCTTCGACAACGCGCATTTCTACCGATACCGCGACCGGCTGGCGGCGCGCGGGATCGACATCCCGGTCGTGCCGGGGATCCTGCCGATCTCGAACTTCGCCCAGGCGGCGCGGTTCGCCGGGCGCTGCGGCGCGCATATCCCGTCTCGCTTCGCGGCCCGTTTCGAAGGCCTCGACGAGGATCCGGAGACGCGCCGGCTGGTGGCGGCGAGCGTCGTCGCCGAGCAGGTGCTGGACCTCTCCGACAACGGCGTCACCGACTTCCACTTCTACACGCTCAACCGCGCCGAACTGGTCTACGCGGCCTGCCATATGCTCGGCATGCGGCCGCCCATGGCCACGCCGGCCGCCGCCTGACCTCCACACCAGGACCATCTTTCATGTCAGCGTACCAATCCGAATCCGAGCGGCGCATCCGCGCGCTCGCCGCCGAGCGTATCCTGGTGCTCGACGGCGCGATGGGCCCGCAGATCCAGGGGCTCGAACTCGACGAGGACGGCTATCGCGGCAGGCGGCTGAAGAACTGGGGCCACCCGCTCAAGGGCAACAACGATATCCTCAACCTGACTCAGCCCGACGCGATCCGCGACATCCACTTCGCCTACTTCGCCGCAGGTGCCGACATCGTCTCGACCAACACCTTCTCCTCGACGACGATCGCGCAGGCCGACTACGGTGCGGAGAGCCTCGTCGCAGACCTGAATCGCGAGGGCGCCAGGCTTGCCCGCGCCGCGGCGGATGATGCTGAGAAGGCTGACGGCAAGCCGCGCTTCGTCGCCGGTGCGCTCGGCCCGACGAACCGCACCGCCTCGATCTCGCCGGACGTGACCGATCCTGGCTACCGCGCGGTGACCTTCGACCACCTGGCGGCGACCTACGCGGAAGCGGCGCGGGCGCTGGCCGAGGGCGGAGCCGACATTCTGCTGATCGAGACGATCTTCGACACGCTGAACGCCAAGGCGGCGATCTACGGCATCGAGACCGTGTTCGACGAAATCGGGCGGCGGCTGCCGATCATGATCTCCGGCACGATCACCGACCTGTCGGGGCGCACGCTCTCCGGCCAGACGCCGACGGCCTTCTGGCATTCGCTGCGCCATGCGCGGCCGCTGTCGATCGGGCTCAATTGCGCGCTCGGCGCCAAGGAGATGCGCCCGCATCTGGCCGAGATCTCGCGGGTGGCCGACACACTGGTCTGCGCCTATCCGAACGCAGGCCTCCCGAACCACTTCGGCGGCTATGACGAGGGGCCGTGCGAGACGGCGCACCTGCTCGAGGAATTCGCGGAGGCCGGGCTCGTCAATATCGTCGGCGGCTGCTGCGGCACGACGCCTGATCACATCTCCCATATCGCCGAAGCCGTCGGGCGGTTCCCGCCGAGGCCGATCCCTGCCGTGAAGAGTTATATGCGGCTGTCGGGGCTCGAGCCGTTCACGCTCACCGAGGAGACCAACTTCGTCAACATCGGCGAGCGCACCAACGTCACCGGCTCGGCCCGCTTCCGCAAGCTGGTCAAGGAGGGCGACTACGCGACGGCGCTGGAGGTCGCACGCCAGCAGGTCGAGAGCGGCGCCCAGATCATCGACGTCAACCTGGACGAGGGGCTTCTGGATTCCGAAGCGGCGATGGTCACGTTCCTCAACCTTGTCGCCGCAGAGCCGGACATCGCCCGCGTGCCGGTGATGATAGATTCCTCGAAGTGGAGCGTCATCGAGGCGGGCCTGAAGTGCGTGCAGGGCAAGCCGGTGGTGAACTCCATCTCGCTGAAGGAGGGCGAAGCGGCGTTCCTGGAGCAGGCGCGCAAAGTGCGCCGCTATGGCGCCGCCGTCGTCGTCATGGCATTCGACGAAACCGGGCAGGCCGACACGCTGGAGCGCAAGATCGAGATCGCCGCGCGGTCCTACCGGATCCTGACCGAACAGGCCGGCTTTCCGCCCGAGGACATCATCATCGATCCGAACGTGTTCGCGGTGGCGACCGGGATCGCCGAGCACAACAACTATGGCGTCGACTTCATCGAGGCGACGCGCTGGATCCGCACCAATCTCCCGCACGCGCATGTCTCGGGCGGGCTGTCGAACCTGTCGTTCTCGTTCCGCGGCAACGAGCCGGTGCGCGAGGCGATGCACTCGGTGTTCCTCTACCACGCGATTTCCGCCGGGCTCGACATGTCGATCGTCAATGCCGGCCAGCTCGGCGTCTACGACGACATAGACCCGGAGCTCAGGGAGCTTTGCGAGGACGTGGTGCTGAACCGCCGCGAGGATGCGACGGAACGGCTGGTCGATGCTGCCGCCCGGTTCAAGGAGGGCGGGGCCGAGAAGGAGGCCAAGACGCTGGAATGGCGGTCCTGGCCCGTCGAAAAGCGGATCGAGCACGCGCTGGTCGCCGGCATCGCCGATTTCGTCGACGAGGACGTGGAGGAGGCCCGCAAGGCCTGCAAGCGGCCGCTCGACGTGATCGAGGGACCGCTGATGTCCGGCATGAACGTCGTCGGCGACCTGTTCGGCGCGGGCAAGATGTTCCTGCCGCAGGTGGTGAAGTCGGCCCGGGTGATGAAGAAGGCGGTTGCCTATCTCGAGCCGTTCATGGAGGAGGAGAAGCGCCTGCTCGGCATCACCGACCGCCCGGCCGCCGGGAAGATCGTCATGGCGACGGTGAAGGGCGACGTCCACGACATCGGCAAGAACATCGTCGGCGTCGTGCTCCAGTGCAACAACTACCAGGTGGTCGATCTCGGCGTGATGGTGCCGGCCGAGAAGATCCTGGAGACTGCGCGCGCCGAGAAGGCCGACATCATCGGCCTGTCCGGGCTGATCACGCCCTCGCTCGATGAGATGTGCCATGTCGCCGCCGAGATGGAGCGCCAGGGCTTCGACCTGCCGCTGCTGATCGGCGGGGCGACGACCAGCAAGATCCACACCGCCGTCAAGGTGCATCCGAACTATCGCAAGGGCCAGGCGATCTACGTGACCGACGCCAGCCGCGCGGTCGGCGTCGTCTCCAATCTTCTGTCGAACGAACATCGCCCGCGCGTCTACGAGGAGACTCGCAGCGAATATGCGCGGATCGCCGAGGGGCATTCGCGGGCGCAGGACAACAAGGCGCGCCAGACGATTGCCGACGCCCGCGCCAACCGGCTGTCGCTCGACTGGTCGGGATATGTCCCGCCGGTGCCGACCTTCCTCGGTACGAAGGCGTTCGCCTCCTACGATCTGGCGACGCTCGCCCGCTACATCGACTGGACTCCGTTCTTCCAGACCTGGGAACTGACCGGCCGATACCCGGACATCCTGGAGGATGCCCGGCAGGGCGAGGCGGCCCGCCAGCTCTTCGCCGACGCGCAGGCGATGCTGGCGCGCATCATCGAGGAGGAGCTGCTGGAAGCGCGGGCGGTGATCGGGTTCTGGCCAGCGAACGCAGACGGCGACGACATCGCTGTGTTCGCCGGTCCTGAGCGCACCACGCGCCGGGCAATGCTGCATACGCTGCGCCAGCAGATGTCGCGGCGGGGCTCGGAGCGCGCCAACATCGCGCTGGCCGATTTCGTGGCGCCGCTGTCGACCGGCCTCGCCGACCATGTCGGCGGCTTCGCGGTCACGGCCGGGCACAACGAGACGGCGACGCTGGCGCGCTTCGAGCGGGCGAACGACGACTATTCGAAGATCCTGTTCCAGGCGCTGGCCGACCGTCTGGCGGAAGCCTTCGCCGAACACATGCACGAGCGGGTGCGCCGCGAGTTCTGGGCCTATGCGCCGAACGAGGCCTTCACCAACGCCGAGCTGATCGCCGAAGCCTATGACGGCATCCGGCCCGCGCCCGGCTATCCGGCGCAGCCCGATCACACCGAGAAGGGGACGCTGTTCTCTCTGCTCGATGCGGAGGCGGCTGCGGGCATCCGGCTGACGGAATCCTTCGCGATGCAGCCGGGCTCATCGGTCTCGGGCATCTATTTCGCCCATCCGCAGAGCCGCTATTTCGGTCTCGGCAAGATCGAGCGCGACCAGATCGAGGACTATGCGGCCCGCAAGGGCTGGAGCGTCGAGGTGGCCGAGCGCTGGCTTGCTCCCGTCCTGGCGTATGTGCCGGCGGCGAAGGCCGCCTGAGGAGGCTAGGGCGACAGCGCTTCGCCCTCGTGCGGGCGGGGTGACTCCGGCCGGACGGCTTCCAGCCTGTCGGCGACCAGCTCCTGCAGGTGCCAGAGATGGCTGTCGTGGATGCCGAGCTCGTGCAGGTGGGACACCGTGCTCGACAGATACTGCGCCATCGAGCCGCGCGGGCCGCAGGCGCGAGCAAGCACGTCGGCGGTGGCCGACGGCGTGAGGCCCCGAACATAGCGGTCGCTTGCGGGATTAATCACGAAGGCGAGCGCCCGCACGGGCTCCTCCGGGGTGCGCAGACCAATCCAGCGCGGCACCAGCGCCATCGACGGAGAGCGCTGGAATCGGAGCTCCCGTCGCGACAGCTTGATCAGTTCCTCGGCGAGCGTGTCGGCCGGCAGCCGGCACGCCATGCCCTTGCACTGGCCGCCGCGCTCGAGCGCGAGCATCAGGCCTGGCCGGTCGGGACAGCCGCGGAACCACTGGTCCCAGCCCAGGCAGAAGGTCCTGCGCCAGCCGTGTGCGACCGCGACGCGCCGCTCCGCGACCGCGCACGCCGGATCCCAGATCAGCGAGCCGTAGGCGAAGACCCAGAAGTCCCGGCCTGGCGCGGCCGCGACAAGGTCCCTGACCGTGCGCAGATGATCCTCATCAGTGGCTAGCGCCGCCGGCAACGGCCCGATGTCACCCGTATGAGGTGGCACGCGCGCAACCAGATCGGCGGTGAGACGGGGAAGACGGGAGAAGCGGGTCATCACCCGGCAGTCTGGCAAGGATGGCTGCCGGCGATCAAGCCCTGCACGACATCATACGTCGCTCGGCCGATGCTGGCGGCCGGCGTCGGTGCTGCGGTTGCCCATGGCGGCCTGCCGCCGCTCAGAACGCTCCGACCACAATCGCCGCGACAAAGGCGAATACGGCACAGGTGGCGACAAACTCGGCGCGCTTGATGAACGGCATCATCGTCGTCGTCCTCCGCCTCTCCTTGGTTACAGAACTGTAACTCGATCGGAGTGGTAGACGAAACGGATTCGTCATTGCAGCGCAGCAATCCAGGGTTTTCAGGGTGGAAGCTGTGGATTGCTTGGTCCATCCTGAAGGCTCGGGGAGCGAATCAGGCGCGGACGGCCGACCCATGCGCGCACACGTCGCGGGAGTTATCCTGGGC
>JAEYRQ010000373.1 GCA_023435545.1 Pseudomonadota bacterium
GGTCTGCATCTCAGGCGATTATGACCGCTTGGTCAAGGCTGTTCGATGGCGAAATATCCGTCGGCTGCTCAAGACCTTCTGCACAGAAAGAGGACCATCGACCCTTGACCGGCAAGCCCCATCCAACAAGGCCGCACGGCGCGGACACAGAGATCGTCACTGCCGGCCGCCATCCCGAGACCCAGCACGGCTTCGTCAATCCGCCGGTCTACCGGGGCTCGACGGTCCTCTACCCAGACCTCGCCACCTTCGAGAAGCGGGCCATGCCCTACCCATACGGGCGCATGGGAAGCCCGACTACGGACAGTCTCGAGCAGGCCCTGACCGCGCTGGAGGGCGGCGCCGGGACCGTGCTTGCGGCCTCCGGCCTGTCGGCGATCGCGATCGCCCTGCAGTCGGTGCTCGGCGCCGGCGACCACCTGCTGATGACCGACTCCTGCTATCAGCCGACCCGCAAGTTCTGCACCGGCGTGCTCGCACGCTTCGGCGTCGAGATCGAATACTACGATCCGCGCATCGGCGCCGGCATCGAGGGCCTGGTCAGGCCGAACACGAAGGCGATCTTCCTCGAGTCTCCGGGATCGCAGACCTTCGAGATCCAGGACATCCCGGCGATCGTGGAGGTGGCCCGCAAGCGGGACCTGATCACGCTGATCGACAACACCTGGGCGACGCCGCTGTTCCTGAAGCCGCTGGCGCTCGGCGTCGACATCTCCATTCATGCCGCGACCAAGTATATCGGCGGCCATTCGGACGTGATGCTGGGCACAGTCACCGCCAACGCGCGGATGTGGCCGGCGGTGAAGGAGACCTGGAGCCTGCTGGGGGAGTGCGCGGGACCGGACGTGGCCTGGCTCGGCCAGCGCGGCATCCGCACCCTTTCGGTCCGGCTGGCGCGCCAGATGGAGGCCGGGATCGAACTCGCGCGCTGGCTCGAGGACCGGCCGGAGGTCGAGCGGGTGCTGCACCCGGCGCTGCCGAGTCACCCCGATCACGCACTGTGGCAACGCGACTTCACTGGCGCAACCTCGCTGTTCGCCGTCGTGCTGAAGCCAGGCCCCCGGGATGCGCTGGCGGCCTTCATAGACGGGCTGGAGCTGTTCGGACTGGGGGCCTCGTGGGGTGGCTACGAAAGCCTGGTGCTGCCGTTCGACCCGCGCGGCTATCGCGTCGCGACCCGCTGGGAGGCGGAGGGACCGGCCGTCAGAATCCATGTCGGCCTCGAGAGCATCCCGGATCTGGTGGCCGACCTCGAGGCCGGGCTGGGGCGCTGGCGGGCGGCGGGCGGTAGGAGCGGGGGCGCCTGACGCGCTTGCCTCGCAGCCCGTAACGGGACAACACTCCGCTCGTCACAACCGGCAGCCGGAGGATCGCAATGAAACAGGCATTGGTCGTCGCGGGGCTGGTGGCCGGGGCATTTGTCTGGCTCGCTCCCGGCGCGGGCGCGAACGATTCCTCCGCCGAGCTCGCAGCAGGCGGGATCAGGCTGGTTCCGAACTGGGATATCCGGATGGAGCGGGAGGATCTCTACCTCTCCCCGGAGGAAGTGCGCGTCCGCTATGTGTTCCGGAACACGACCGACGAGCCGATCAGGCTGCTGGTGGCCTTCCCGCTGCCGGACGTCGACATGAGCGAACTGTTCGACGCGCCGATCGACATACCGGATGCGGACTCCGACAACTTCGTGGACTTTCGCGTCACCGTGAACGGCGTCGCGGTCGAGCCGGCCGTGGAGCAGCGCGCCATCGCCCAGGGCATCGACCGGTCTGACATGTTGCGCGGACTGGGCATTCCGCTCAACCCATTCGCACAGGCGACCTACGACGCGCTGGAGGCGGTTGATCCTTCCAGCAGGGCTGATCTCGTCCGCTTGGGGATCGCCCATTCCTACGAGCCGCACGATCCGCTGGCGCCGTTCTGGACGCTGCGCACCGTGTTTCACTGGGAGCAGGACTTCGCGCCCGGAACGGAGACCATCGTCGAGCACAGCTACCGGCCGGTGGTGGGCCAGAGCTTCTTCGGGGCGTTCGTCTTCGACAATGACTATTCGGGGCACGTCGAGCGCTACTGCATCGACCGCTCGACCGAGGCCGGTATCCGCAAGCGGCTCGCCGACACCGGTGCCGACTACCTGATCGAGCACAGGCTCGGCTACATCCTGACCACGGCGCGCAACTGGCAGGGCCCGATCGGCACCTTCCGCCTCGTCATCGACAAGGCCGACCCGTCATGGCTCGTGAGCCTGTGCATCGATGGCATTAAGAAGATCGGCCCGACCCAGTTCGAGTTCGTGGCGAGCGACTTCATTCCCGAAGAGGACATCGAGGTCCTCTTCCTGGCGCCGGCAGCGAACTGACCGGTCAGGCGACGCGACGCTCTGCCGCCGGCAACGGCAGGCCGGTCCTCGCCGCGAAGGCCGAGGCCGGCCGGGGCGCAACGGGTGTGAGGACGGCGCCCACGACGCGGCGGGCCAGATCCGGATCCTCGTTGACCGAGATCATCATGTCGGCCGGCTCGCGCGGCCGCGGAACCGGCCGGCGTTCGGCGATCAACTCCGCGAGGTGGATCGTCAGCGCGTCCCGGGCGGCCTCGATGACCGCGTCCAGCGTGACGCCACTGGCGGTGCAGCCCGGCAGATCCGGGAACTCGGCCTGCCAGTCCGATCCGCCGGCCGGCAGCCGCACGTAAGCGATGAAGGTATCCATGGCCTCTGTCTCCCGTGGTGCGCCTGTGATCTCGACGCGAGCCCCACGACCCCGTCGGCAGCCATCGGCGAGCCACGGGGACCTTCTCACAGGTCCTTGGCGGGAGCATGTCGAAGCCGTGACGATTAGGGGACGGCCGTCACCGGGGCGGCAAGACCGTCAAATAACCCGTTGACCTGGCGCGATAATGGCGACCCCGGCAGGACTCGAACCTGCGACATGCAGCTTAGAAGGCTGCCGAAATAACATATAACCTATTGATTTTATTTATGTTGTCGCTCGCCATGTCGCGTTCATGTCGCGTCCAGCCTCACAAGAGCCCCTGTAGCCGGTCCATCGCGGCTCGGTCGCCTTCCTGATCCGGGAACAGCTTGCCGTAGCGATCGAAGGTCATATGGATCGAGGAATGACCGATGACGGTCTGCACCTTCTTCGGCGTCCAGCCCAGTTCGATGAACAGCGACACGGCCGCATGGCGAAGCGCGTGCAGCCCGTACTTTGCCCGCATGACGGGCTCGCCGTCCTTGTCGAGCTTGGGCTTGCCGTCATCGTCAGTGGCGGGCACGGCTATGCCGTTGTCGACCTGTAGCGGGTTGAAGAAACGGTTGATGATGTTTCCGAGGTTCTCGACCTTCCCCTGCCCGTTCGGGAACACGAGATGTTCCGGCCGGTGCGGCTCCCGGACCGCATTGCCCGCCGCGTCCTTTTCGCCGGTCAGCGGCCGGGGATATCCCAGCTTCCATTCTTGCAGGGCCGACACGACGACGGGCGGAACAGGAATCTCCCGGCGCCCGGCTGCCGACTTCGGCGAGCCCACTTTGCCCCATGCGTCGGCGCGCTGGCGAACGCGGATGATGCCGGCGGCGAGGTCCACGTCTGCCCACCGAAGCCCGCGAAGCTCGGATGCCCTCATGCCTGAGAAAACGGCCGTAAGGACGAACGGTCGCCACCGGGTCGGCGCCTTGTCCATCATGATCCGCAGTTCGGCCTTGGTCGGCATGTCGACACCGGCGCGAAGCTCCCGACCATCGTCACGCTTCCGGGCGGCGATACGGATTTCGCGGGCCACGTTCTGGGCTACCCCCCCCCGGCCCATCGCAAAGGTCAGCATCGTCTTGATATTGGTCAGCACCTTGCGGCGCATGGACAGGGACCGGCCCTCGTCTCGCAACTTGTCGAGGTAGAGGTTGACGCGCGGCGCGGACAGCTCCGACAGCTTCACCTTGCCGATATACGGCGCCACGTGCAGCCGCAGATGCTCCCCGCGCTGCTTGATCGTGCCGAATTCCAGACCTTCAGCGTCGCAATGGTCAATCCAGGCGTCCATAGCCTCGGCGATCGTCTTGCTCTCGCTCGCCGGGGTATGCGTGCCTTCCCTGACTTCGATGTCAGCGGTTGAACGCCATGCGTCGGCGTCCTTTTTCTTGGTGAAGGTCTTCAGCCGGCGCTTGCCGTTCTGGTCCACGTAGTCGACGACCCATGCCTCTTTCGCGACGCCCTTGGCCGTGGTCCACTTCCGCTTCCGTACCGACATGGCATCCTCCCGTGTCCATGTCGCATTGTGTTGCATTCAATCCGCATGTCGTCAAGGTAAGGCTACCCGTTCTGGCCGGCGAGCAACAGTCTTCAACAATCTGCAGCGTCACTTGATTAATTCGCGTTCAGTTGCTGTAACATCCGACAGCAACCAGGGAGACACCTCATGACAATTGAGGAACGACGAGCGCGAGAGGAGCATGACCGGGAGAACCCATGGCGCCCTATGAGCACCGCCAAACCGGATGGGACTGTCTGTGAACTACTTTTCAACGATATGAAGGGCGACTATAGAGTCGATTCTCACTATTTTCTAGATACAGATGGAAAATGGTATCGCATTAACCCCCCAGAAAAAGTATCCATTGCCACAATTATGAATAGGAGGCCTGCTTGGACAAAACTATCACCCGGGCGGCGCGCAAATATTAAGCGCACGGCCAACGACATCTAATCGTCTCCAATGCATTGCGTCGAGGGGGCGAGCAGAGTCGGCAGAGGGTTCTAGGTGGGCTTCCCCTTCCGCGCCGCGCGCTTCGCCTCTCTCAGGGCGAGCCTCACGGCTCGTTCCCGCGCGGCTTTCGCCCGGTTGTTGAACCGCGCCTCGCAGG